>CAJXOV010000204.1 GCA_913057815.1 uncultured Flavobacteriales bacterium | reverse complement strand
ATCAGCCAAACTTTTAGCAATTCTTTTGATTGATTTTCCAGAGACATCAAACACTTCTATTTCTACTTCTCCTAATAATTCAATTCCTTGTAGGTAGAATAATCCTGAAGATGGATTAGGATAAATCCTTATATCAGAAACCTGAATTTCTGAAATATCATCATAAATGTTAGTTTGAAAATTGAAATAATGATTAATTTCTTTTCCGAAGTTATTCTCAAAAGTTTCGAAATACCAACCTCCTACTTCTCTTATCCTAACCGAACCGTTGCCATCATTGTTAGCGAAGAAACTCAAGCCATCATCTCCTGAATCTGTCACATGAAGTAAATAACATCCTGCATTCAATGTTAAAGTATCTCTATGCATTGTGTTTGCTTGGGTATAATTACTCGTCCACTGACTAGCTCCATATATATTCTTCAATTGTACTTGAGTCTCACCAGGAGATGCATTAGTTTGAGTTTCAATTATTATCCTGTTGTCATCCTCATCTTCATCATAACTATATGTAGGCGGTTTGTAAAAATGAGATCTCGAAGCATTATTACTTGGATTTTCATCAACTCCATAGTTAGGGTTTATTATTTGCACTTCAAAAGTTTGCAACGCGTCTTCATCTCCAGTATAAAACTCAGGAGTTAATTGATAGGTCAAATTAACATCTTCACTTTCCATAAACCCTAGACTTCCGCTCCAAGTAGAAGTTTGCATTTCTCCATTTATTCCAAACACAAATTGACAAGAGGTCAATACATCCGACCCTTTATTAGTAATACGAATTATAGGGTCATCACATATAGGATTAATCCTGCTATTCATTCTAAAGTCTGAAGGAGCTAGAATTTGATCAATTTCCACATCTAACTGATGATTAATATCTCCATAAGAAAATAACTGACCCATAAACCAGTAATTCCCATCAGGGTCATTATCTATATCATATTCTATTGAGAACTCATTAGATGTAACAAAATCAGTTAACTCATGCTCTCTCATTCTTACAGGAGCCCCAGGACACCATCCGGCTCTATCGTAAACCCAAGTACCTCCTTGAGGATAAAGCGGATTATCGGCACATTCCTGCATAATCTCCCAAGAATATTCGGTATTTCCGTTAACTTTTAATTTATGGTTATTAAAGCAAAATTCTGCGCAATTATTTCCTGTCCCAAAACCATGACCAGAGGTGGTAGTCCTCATTTTGAACATTTCCTCTCCTTCTTCTACCTGTACGGTTTGTTCCACCACATTTTCATCCCAGCTTCCTAGCCCCCAGTTTCCAGCCCAAATGTTCTCTACTCTTTTTACATCTCTTGGTGGTGTTCCTTCGATAAAAAGAAACTTCAAATCTAAAAGCTCTTGCCAGTTCCCTGCTTCTAGCTCTACTTCTCCGCGTAGCAATGGATCAAAATCAGTTACATCGTAAATCCATGTCCATCCCTCTTCTAAATCCAAACCTATTCCGTATGGAGTAATGAACCTTCCAAGCTCAATCCTATTTACAACCTCAAATGGCGGTGAGAAATAATTTAAAGTTTCATTTACAATGTTAATCTGATCTGGACTAGAATTTGATAATGAATCTACAGCTACTCCACTCGTATCATAGGTATATGAATAGCCTACAGGATATAAACTTTGACTATTAGCAATAGTGATTTCATTTCCCGTTACCTCATATTCAATAACCGAAACAGGAGCTAACAACTCTTCAGTTTCATAAGTGATTTCTGACAACACGGTTTCATATTCGCCACTACTCAAAGTCAACCAAGCTTTTACATTTTCTGTCATTTGGCTCTCAGACATCTCCGAACCAGAGTAATTTTGCAACGCTGCGTTACCTATAGACAAACCATCTAAAGCAGAAACTTCATTTAAAATGGGATTTCCGTAGCTGTCATTAAATTCAAAATAAGCTTTCAAATTATCTATTTGGGGAAGGTCAACAGAATAACTACTATTCATATATAACTGAATTTCAGCATTGTTTAATTCCTTATCAAGGATGAAAAAATCATCCATAGCTCCACGGTAATAGTTTGACCAACCTGCTGCAGAACCTATATTGAACTTATCGACTCCATTCATTGGGTTATCTCTATCTTCTCCAGAAAGCCACTCTTCTCCATTTAAGTAAATTTTCATTACTCCAGTAACGGTATTCTTGGTGAATGCCCAGTGGTTCCATTGACCTTCGTAATCTTCAGGTGACGCTTGTGCGTTTATTCTGTCGTATCCGCCATCTTGTCCAGCATCCCAATAAACCTGCCCGTTACTCCATGGGTTATGTGAGTTTAAAACCCTTTGATTTTCATCATTCACACCCTCAAAAGTAGTCCCGTTTTCAGGCTGAAATTCTGAAGTTCCATACAACCAGTAGCCAATAGTAACCTCCTCATCAACCTCATCAAATATGGCAGCCGGTATACTCACCTGGTCACCTCCATCAAATACTATATACTTATCACCTTCAGATGTAACCTGAAGTGAGCTTCCTTCTGATCCTAAAATCTCAAATGCTGAATCACTAGAATCTAAAGAAACATCAATTAATAAACCTGAAATTTCATCCCACTCTAAAGGTGAATCCAAATAAAAATCCACTTCCCCAGGAACAAAGAAAAAAGAAGGATGATAAAAGTTTTCTTCTAACCCACTTTCCACAATTTCTACTGGTTCTTCTGCCAACCATGCAGTTCTTATTCTTAAATTTTCTAAAGTAGCCTCTCCCTCCAACATCAATGACAGCTTTTGTATGACTCCATCTATTCCTGAATTTAACAGGTCAGAAGGTGAATAGTAAAACTGAATTCGTGAGGGAGTTTCTGATGGAATCATCAATCCTTCATCCATAGTCATGTTTACTAGATACTCCTCCTCTGAAATTACATTCTCAACTTGAGTTTCCATATGTGTATGGGTATATGTATTAGAAAGAGGATTAGTGGTGAAGTCTGATTCAGTAAAATCTAAATTATTAGCCAAATAACGAGGGTGATCTAATGCATTAGAGTCTAAAACTCCAGTGTGTTGGTACAGAAAGGTGTGCGAAGTATAATCCCATTCACCACAATCAAACCCTAATCCTCCAGCAGTTCCATCTTCAAAACACTTGAGGGTATAATGCATTAATATTTTCTGATAGGTAGTCCCATCATTTTCAGGGAAGTCAAAATACCTTCTACCCGGAGAATCATAGTTGGTATCTGGATTATTCTGCGCATCAAACGTATACGTTTGAACTACTAATGTATCTCCTGGATCAGCATTCACACTCAGAGAAAAACATGATAGGAGAATCATAGAAAAACTAATCAATAAATATTTCATGGTATAAGGTTAATTGAAACTCAAATATAATCAACTATAAACCTCTTTTGTAAAGATACTTCTCACGAAGTTGTGAAAAAAACTAGACTATTGAATAGATGAATTCTAAAAATGGATAGCATAAATGTACTCTCCTCAGAGACTGTCAGACTTTTTCTGAACTCTAGCTATATAATTACTTTTTCATTTCTCTGTCTTGAAGCATAGGCACAAAACTAAAAGCACCGAATTCTTCTCTAGAAAAATCAGTTTCAGAGTGCTTAGTAAATCGCAGCATCTGCTGCGTGTCTCCTTCTCCTACCGGAATAACTAACTTACCTCCTACTTTTAATTGCTTCAATAATTCAGCTGGAATATTAGGTGCTCCACAAGTAACCAAAACCCTATCATAAGGGGCAAAAGCACTTTTCCCTTTATAACCATCTCCATAAAACCGCTGGGCTTTCACTCCCATTTTAGTCAACAGGTTATCCGTTTTAAGGAATAAAGCTCTCTGACGCTCAACAGAAAACACTTTGGCTCCTAGCTTTACGAGAACTGAAGTCTGGTAACCACTTCCTGTTCCTATCTCAAGTATCTTCATGCCTGGCACTATATCCAGAATGGAGGACTGAAAAGCCACCGTATATGGTTGAGAAATAGTCTGATCAGACCCAATAGGGAATGCTTGATCTTCATATGCAAATTTCAAAAAAGCACTACTCATGAAGAAATGGCGAGGAACTGACTCCATGGCAGCTAATACATCTTCATTTTTAATACCTTTTAATCTAAGCTGAGCTAATAGATTCCTTCTTAATCCTTTATGTCTATAATTATCTTCCATAATTCAAGAGCAATATAATTTTAATAACGTTGAATCCTGAAATTTTTATATGAATTCAGTTAACTTTTAATTGTCAAAAAGAGTTTGCACTATTTTCGCACAAAACCAAATAAGTGAAACCACTCAATATCGGATTAATAGGCACAGGACATCTAGGGAAGATACATTTAAAATGCTTGAAACTTTTACCTGAAAGATTTAATGTGGTCGGTTTTTATGACTCGAATCTAGAAACTGCTAAAGAAGTTTCAGAAAGTACAGGTATCCCTCTATTCGAAACTATTGATTCTTTGATAGAAGCATCTGAAGCTGTTGATATAGTAACCCCAACCGTAGCTCATTACGAATGCGCAGTAAAAGCGCTGAACAAAGGCCGACATGTATTTATAGAAAAGCCAATTTCGCATACAGTAGAAGAAGCTAATAAATTAGCCAAATTGGTAGAGTCTTCTAAACTGAAATTACAAGTAGGTCATGTAGAAAGATTTAATCCTGCATACCTTTCTGCCGAGAGTCATCTCACCAATCCGGGATTCATAGAAGCTCATAGATTATCGGAGTTCAACCCTAGAGGAACGGATGTATCTGTTGTTCTAGACCTTATGATTCATGATTTAGATATTGTTTTACATACCGTAAACTCAAAAATAAAAAATATTCATGCTAGCGGAGTAGCGGTAATTAGCGATACACCTGACATTTGCAACGCACGTATAGAATTTGAAAATGGCTGTGTGGCTAATTTAACAGCTAGTAGAATTTCTCTGAAGAACATGAGAAAAACTAGATTCTTTCAGAAAGATGCATACATAACCGTGGATTTTCTTGAAAAGAAATCGGAGATCATAAAAATGAAAGATGTAGAGGGTGAACCTGATCCATTTAGCATCATAATGGAAGTGGGGGAAGGTAAAAAAGGCAAAGAAATCTCATTTGAGAGACCTGAAACTCCTAAGGACAGTAATGCAATTAAAGATGAGTTATATTCATTTTCAGAAAGTATTATAAAAAACCTACCTACCAAAGTTGACATAAATGACGGTGTGAACGCATTAGAAGCTGCTTATCAGATATTGGATAAAATTTCTTCTATCTCTGTCTCTTATACACATCTGACGCTGCCGACGAAT
>CAJXOV010000203.1 GCA_913057815.1 uncultured Flavobacteriales bacterium | reverse complement strand
GAGATGTAGAGAGGTCTCGTGGGCTCGGAGATGTGTATAAGAGACAGGAAATAGACAGTAAATGATTTTGGTAAGAACCTGGTATGCGCATCTTAATTGAGGCGCATTTCTAGGTTTATGTGTGTTTTGTTGATTAAGTGCGAACTAACGTGGCTTCTGTTTTTTAAGAAGCTAATTCCTACTCGAATTTAAATCCGTTTTTACTAAGAATTGGGCAAAGAAAGAAAGAATGATAAGCCAGCATTTTCAGCCGAATAAATTTGAATTTTTCCGTTATGTAGTCTAACTATTTTCTTGGAAAGTGGAATCTCCATTCCTTTACATGGAGAGTATTGTGCACCTAGTTCAAGGTTTAAAGTAAAGAGGTTTTTTTGCTCTTCTTTATCAAACCCACCAAAGTCAGAATTTATGATTATTACTGTCTGACTTTCTGATTTAATCGTAGAAACTTTAATTTCTTTACCTTGATTTTTACATGTAATAAACTTCAGAATAGATGAAAGAACTATCTCAATAGATTCTTGTTCCCCGTAGAATTCTTCATCTTTATCGAGTGTCACTATTTCCTGAAGTTTAGGAAGATCAGAAATACTTGAGTCTAAAACTTTCTCTAAAGACAAACTCTTTTTGTCACCAATCTCTTTTAACTGTAGGTAATGTTTAATCAGATTAATTTCAGAATTAATAATGTTGAACTCCTTACTAATACCAATTAATCCTTTTAGAGATTTAGAATTTTCTGGTTGGCTAGAAATTAAATTATCTAGGTCATTTTTTATCGACTCATTTGAAAGAAGAATCTTATTTGAAAGAAGGTTAATTACTAACTCATTTTCAGTATCAGTAAGTAAACTGGTTTTGGTCTTCTCATCTAGTAAAGTATTGGACTTTTTCAGCTCAATCAGTTCCATGCATTTACGCGAGAAAAAGTGAAGCATTTTTAATTCTTCCTCTGATAGAGTTCGAGGTTCTTTGTCCATAATACAAAAAGTTCCTACAGGCAAATCTCCTCTGGCCAAAAGCCGACATGCAGCATAAAACCGGATGCTAGAAGGGTTAGTAAGCATGGGGTTGTCAAAGAATCGATTGTCTTCCAATAAATCTTTAATAACCAGTGGCCCTTTTTCTTCTAAGATGGTATGTCCGCAGAGGGAGTAATCTCTTGGGAATTCAGGTGTATCATCTCCTAAACTGTATTTCGAATAAACAGATTCTTCAGATACCACAGAAATACCACACGCATCTACATTAAAATACTCTGCTACAAAAGAAGTTAATTCATCAAATGACCTTTCATTAGGCGACTTAAAAAAGTCGTACGACTTCATCTCTTGTAGTCGGAGATCTTCGTGTCTGTGTTTAGTAGGAGCTTCCATTTAGGTAAAGGATAAAGATAAGGTAATTCTTGTGTGTTGAATTCGTTTAACCTTTTAAATGACGTTTCCCATAATTGATCGAGGAAGAGTTTACCAAAATTTTGGTTCTCTAGTCTTAGTTTTGTTGCGTGAGAACACTTTCTAATTCCCCGTAATTAGATTTATCTGCAGACATTCTAATTCCACCATTTTCTATCAGATGAATTTCATCACATATTTCACTCAAAGTTGAAAATATGTGAGAGGAAATTAGAACTGTCTTTCCCTCCTCTTTCAGGTTTAAAAATGCTGACTTCAGTGTTAGATTACTTCGCAAATCCACTCCATTAAAAGGTTCGTCTAAGATGAATACTTCGTTATCTTGAATAAGAATAGCCATAAGTGCTAGTTTCTTTTTCATCCCTGTTGAATAGGTAGAAGCAAACTTTTTAAGAGGTAAATCGAACATGTTCAATTCATCGAAATCTGGAATGGGTAGTTTTCGGGCATTGCAATGCAAAATCAAATACTCTTCACCTGTAATCATACTAAGCATGATGGGATTGGTTTCGAGCATTCCTATCTTGGTTCTCAGGTTTTCAAATTCAGAAGTAATGTTTCCATTAAAAGTTTCTATGCCATAAATACACTTAAAAAGAGTAGATTTTCCAGCGCCATTAGCGCCTACTATTCCTGTGATTTTTCCGGAAGGGATAGATAAGCTTAAGCTTTCTAATACCTTGGTTTTTCCATACGACTTAGAGAGTTGACTAATTTCTATCATGAGAGGAGAGGTTTTAAATTGACCAATGCTTTTTTGTAAAACACAGGAATTAGGACAAGCACTAAAGGTGGTATCATCAGGCTTAGCGCTAAACCAATACTTTGTATTACATTCATTTCTGCGGGAAAGTAGGCGTACTTGCCTAAAAGACTTGCTAGAGAAAATAACAATCCAAAAAGTATAGCGGCTAGAACAAACAGAATTTTATCAGGAAAGAATACCAGCAGAGTTAAAGCCAAAGGAGATGAAAGTAGAAGAGTCTGTTTGATAATTAACTGGATCTTATGCTTAAGAAATGCTCGGGTGTCATGAATGTATATGGTAACGAAAGCCATTGGCTCTGGTTTGGCTACAATGAATGCCATTGACAGTATAGCCACTAAAAAAGCTACTAGCCCTAGATTAAAATTATCTGCCTCTTTGGCTTTGATGATTACAAATAAGAAAACAAGGACTAGAGGCCAAGCGCTTCTAAATCCTCTAATAAATTCAAATGGATTCTTTTTAAAAGGAGTAAGGAGTGGAGGAAGCTGAACTTTACTTTTATTCCGCTGAAATAGCATTATTTGAGCTGGGCTCATCATGGCAAGTATTAAAAGTATAAATGCTGGAAGAGTAAAACCTGAAAGCAGTAAAATCAAAAAGAAAGGAGCAGTAAGTATAGAGGCTTCGATAAACTGAATCTTAAGTAACCTTTCTCTAGGGTATATGGCACTGTAGAAGGAGGTCCTTTTCTTACGGTACATTATAGATAACGCACTTATCCCTGCAATGAAAATTAGCCATGAGGGCTTTTCAGACATCACGCTAACATATAAAACTAGAGTACTAAGAAGTAATCCTAATACTAAAAGTACCCAAGTAGGATTCAAACCGAACTCTTCAATTTGTCTTCGTAACCTTCTATACTCAAGTGTAAAGTGGTACCTCATTCAGTTGATTAAACTAACAAAGAAAGGAAGTGTTTTGTACTTCGAGGGAAATTAACATTATTAAGGAGCATCAAAAAAGTAAAGACCCCAATTATAAGTTTCGATAGATGTTCCTGATAATTCTACCAATGCTATTCCTTTTTCTGAATTATTAGTCATAAACGAATAATGTACCTGACTTGGCATAACTAGTAAATTACCTTGAAAATTCTCACCTATAAAATCGGGAACTGTAATCGTATTGTTTAGGGTGTAAAACTCTGTATTGTAAAACTGGATTTCATTAGAAGCTCCAGTACTAAGCCAAGAGCCATTAGTTTTACATAATGTAACGATATCTGAAGAAGTGTTTTCATAGAAATGAAGCACTGAAACGTCTTCAATTATAGCACCACTATAAATCATGTCCTCACTTTGAATATCTGAAGTGAAGAAAGAGTTTCCGCTTCTAGCGAAAAGTTTCTCTCCAGAATTGTTCACCCAAACATCTCCAGAAAATGCAAAATCGCCATGGTAAGGAGAGTCGTATAACAGATCAGCTACACCTTGAGATATATCCATTTTTTCAAAGTCTGAAGGGCTTGTACCGTTAGTGGCTATGTAAATTGAATTTCCATCTGGGGTCAGAGCAGCTTTGCAGCCATCATTGATGCTTCCACCCGTACTAAAGTGTTCTTGCCCATTATCGGTTAAATCTATGCAATGTGCCTCATTCCCATCTAAAGGGAATGAGTAAACCCAATTATTTCCTCCGAATATTATATCACCTACATCACATGAAACCGGATATATTGATTCCACTATTAAACTAGACAAGTTCACGATAGTAATATTCCCGTCATGTCCTACTGCTGCATGGGTACCTTGTGGGTTTACTGCAACACATCTAGGAGAGTAATTTAAAATCATAGTTTGAAACTCTTCAGAAATTGGATTTATCTTTATGAGCTGACTAGGAGCTGATGTTACAGCTATAGTTCTGTCAGTAAGTCTATTATAGTCTGCATCTTTGATTTCTCCATCTATCTCTAAATATGAGGAAGAAAGGTGTTCTATGAGCACAGGTGTTTGAGTTATGTTTCCTTGATCATCTTCGATAGAAATGGTGGTTTCATAATCTCCGCTTGAGAATGAACTTCGGTCTAGTAAAACACTTATTGAGCTAGTTTCTTCGAATTCTAAATCGTTAGAAGTGTAGTCGAACGAAAGGTATGATTCAGAAGAGCTAACCGAAAAAGAAGAGCTAATATTACCAAAGTTTGTCACTATCAATTCTTTTTCATCTTCTACAATGTTGAAGTGAAGTGTATCTTGAATTGAAGTAAGTTCGGCATAGGATCCAACTTCTAGGATTCCAGGAATACTATATTCTTCCGTTTCGGTATTTGCTGTTATAGATAATATGAAGTCATAATTTCCTGGGGCTAATCCTGCTCTATCAGATAAGATTATTACATCTTCGGTTTCATCTTGGTCTAAATAACCTGAGGTTAGAGGTGAGGAAACAAAAGCTTCATTGGTTTCCAAATCGTAATTCAGAAAGCCTGTCCCAGAATTTTGAAGTTCAAATTGAACAAAATTCACATCTTCAGTAATTATCAAAGTCTCTTGGTCTATACTTAACTCTGGAATAGCATCTACACAAACTGTTATTTCTATGTTGAAATCCTCAACATCAGTAGTGATTATAGAGATGTAATCAGATACTTTTCCCGCAGATAGTCCTTCTCCATTAGTAGTTACAGTTAAAGTAACTATGTCTTCGCAGATACGTCCGCTCATAGGTGAAATGGTTACCCACTCTGGTTTAGAAGATATGGACCAATCAGTAGTTCCTTTAGGATTTAAAGTGATAGAAAATGTTCTGGTTTCACCTTCATTCATGAATAACTCACCTGGTGAAACTATAAGATCTAAATCCTCTTTCTTCTTACAGGATGAAATATTTATAAGTAATACGAGAAAAAGAAAACCTTTACAGATTGTTGTAATGTTCATTTTAGATCAGATGTTTAGTGCAATGTTCAGCTAACAAAGTTAAAAAATAATACGAAATATCTAAGAAACAAGCTCTTCCCGCTCTATCCAGTCTCCATGCTCTCGAATTAGCTCTATAAGCTGATCCACAGCTTCTGCTTCAGGAACATTTTTCTTTACTACTTCTTTTTCTTTATAGAGAGTGATTTTGCCTTTTCCGGTGCCTACATAACCATAATCAGCAT
>CAJXOV010000202.1 GCA_913057815.1 uncultured Flavobacteriales bacterium | reverse complement strand
AGATGTAGAGAGGTCTCGTGGGCTCGGAGATGTGTATAAGAGACAGCCTGAAAACTTACTCCTTTTTTTAATTTCCATGTACTCTTTTCCAACTCGTAAGCGTCAAAAGTACCATCTGGGCCGTAAAATTGAAAATTCCCTTCCATATTAGGAGATCTAGGTGTTAAGTGATCAAGAATAATCCTGTCTGATTTCTCCTGATACCTTACTGTCATACTTACCTCAGAACTAAATTTAAAAATCACTCTTTTCTTCAGACCTTTTTCCCCCTCAAAAACTGCCTCTCCCAATCTAGCCTTTCCATTTCTAATGGTTAAAACATCGATGTATTTTTTAGTCAGAGCTTTTTTATCCGGACTGTATCCTAGCAATGTATACACTTGTGATTTTCCTTTTTTAAATGGCACTACATCATAATACAAACAACCGTACCACTGGTCTAGATCCAAATATCTAGATTCTAGTTTTTTTTCAGCTCTCTTAGGTATGGTAAATTTCTCTATTACATTCACCCCTTCGGAAGGAAGAATTAAAAAAGCTTTAAACTTGTTAATTCCATTGCTTAATGGAATATTCCAATTGAAAAGCATGAAAGCTTCATCCTCTGGCTTTAATATTGCCATTTTTTCAATTCGCTCAAAAGAATAATTAAATACTTCAGGATTTGTTAAATTTTCTAACAAGAGCTGTTCAAGTGAACTTGAATAGGATGTTTTATCTTCATCACTATCACTGGTGACAATTCCATTCAGACATTTTATGATACTATCCTCCAACAACACCATTTCATTAGCTTGTCCAAATCCCCATAAAGGGCACAAAACACCTATGATAATTGAATAAAATTTCATTCTTATTAAACTTGAAATACTCATCTATAATTGTTCTAGGCAAAAAAAAGACCAAACTGTTTAAGTTTGGTCTAAGTCTTTTATAATTATCATCACTTACAAGTGCATGAATTCTTTTTTAGCTAATAGCTGGTCTTCTGTTTCCTCATGGTCAGGATCATCAACACAACAATCAACTGGACAAACAGCAGCGCACTGCGGCTCATCATGAAACCCAACACATTCTGTACATTTATCAGTAACTATGTAATAAACATCCATACTTACTGGTTCATTTTCTGCATCTGCTTCATAAGTATTCCCAGTTGGAGTAGTTTGAGAACCTGTTAAATTGGTTCCGTCAGAAAGTTTCCATTCTAAAGCTCCTTCATAGATAGCATTATTAGGACATTCTGGCTCACATGCTCCGCAGTTAATGCATTCATCGGTTATCGTTATTGCCATGGTCTTCTATTCTTTACTTTTGCGTGCAAATATAACATCATTAATTTTCAGTTTTTTCACTTTTAAAGAACTATTACACTTAATTAATATTCATGATCCAAGTAAAAAATAGAATACAGACCGTAGTCAGATTAGGTAAAGTTCTTAGCGCCTTATCAGAAGAGAAGAAATGGCCTGGGTTTGAAATCGGATTAAATGAAGTAGAATTCAATAAAGGTCTAGAATCCATAAACCTAGCCGTTCATCACAATGGATGGTTTACGAAGGAAAGCGTAAAAACTTCACTGGCTTCATGGGGAAATTCTTTATCATTAGAAAACATTAATTCATGGCTAGGGAAATATAATGTAGGCGACTTTAAGGCTAAGAAAGTTGGACTAATCGCTGCTGGAAACATACCCCTGGTAGGATTGCATGACCTTCTCTGTGTTATTCTTTCAGGAAACATAGCTCTACTTAAACTTTCAAGTAAGGACACATTATTAATGATGATGTGCATCGATTATTTAAAAACTCTCGACCCTGAATTGGGAAACAACATTCAAGTTATACATGGGAAATTAGAAGGATTTGACGCTGTTATAGCTACAGGAAGCAATAATTCTGCTAGATATTTTGAATACTATTTTAAAGACAAACCGTCAATAATAAGAAAGAATAGAACTTCTGTAGCAGTGTTAGACGGAAATGAAAGTGAAGATGAAATGTCCGCACTTGGGGAAGATATTTTTACCTATTTCGGGTTAGGCTGTAGAAACGTGACTAAACTTTACATCCCTGAAGGTTATGATTTAGATAAGTTTTTCAAGGGAATTTATAGTTTCAAAGAGATAGCCAATCATAATAAATACGCTAATAATTATGACTATCACAGAGCAATTTGGTTGTTGAATTGTGAAGATATTCTGGAGAATGGATTTCTATTAATTAAACAAGAAGAATCACTTGTGTCGCCTGTAGGCACTATGTACTATGAGTATTATTCTGAAAGAAAAAAATTGGATCTCCTTTTAGAAGATAAAAAGGAGGAAATTCAATGTGTTATTTCAAAAACAGATATTCCATTCGGGAAAGCTCAAAAACCAGATTTAGCTGATTACCCTGACGGAGTTGACACATTAGAGTTCCTCATAGCGTTGCAATAAGGAATGATATTTTATAAACATTTTTTATAGTTTCAATCTCTTTTATAACTGCGGAATCCCAATCTTAACTCTATCTTCGCAGCATCAATAAATTTCAAATGAAATATCTACTAATAGCTATAGTGGCTACTTTACTTCTTACAAAGTGTAATACAGACATAGATCTTACTGCACCGTATGAAGATATCACGGTGGTTTATGGACTTTTAGACCAATCTTCAGACATCCAATACATCAGAATAAATAAGTCTTTTTTAGGCGATGTTGCATTACAAGATATGGCTGCTATTAGAGACAGTGTTGAATATGACGATACTGATATTCTTTCTGCCAGAGTCGAAAAGCTAGATGGAAGTAGTATTGTAGACTTTTGGGAGCTTAAGGACACTCTAGTTGAAGCTATTAATGAAACTCTTTTTTATGTTGAAGGAATAACCGATCCATTGAGAAAGGTGTATTACTTTGAAGAAGCAAATCTTGATCAAGATTTTGATTATAGACTGAATATTAAGTTCAGTAATAAAGATTCTGTTTTTTGCACCACATCATTAATTTCAAATACTCCAGGTGCCATCACAAACCCTCAGTCTAATAGTGCAGGAAATAGTAGTCAAAGGATAAGTTTCTTTAATTCTCCAAATGCAGATGGTTTAAGACTTCCTAAAAATTATCAATTTAGATGGAAAAGTGAAGTTGGAGCTAAAAGATACGCTCTCTTTATAGAAATGGATTATGTAGAAAAAGTTTGGGAATCACCAGCATTCGAAAACGAAATTTCAAGTGAAGTGAAAACTTTAGAATGGTATATGGGTGAAACAAACACTACTAATGTGGCACAGGATGGTACTATGTCGGAAAATTTAGAAAAAGCAATTAATGGAGAGCTTTTCACTCAAGAGATAGCTTCACAATTAGAATCGAATCCTAACATCACAAGAGAAATTGGCTTGTTAAATGAAGCTATAACTCCTGGACACTATTCTGCTTTTAGATTTAAACTAGTTTCTGCAGATGAAGATTACAATTCTTTTATAGATTTCGCGGAGCCTTCGACTAGCTTAGCACAAGAAAGGCCACAATGGACTAATGTTACAAACGGACAAGGATTATTTAGTTCTAGGCTAAACCAACAGTCTACTGACATTAGAATGGATATTCAAACAATGAACGAACTTTGTTCTGGAGGTGTTACTTCAGACTTAAACTTCTGCTGGAAAGGTGCTAGTGTTCTGAATTGTGATATCGACCCAGATCTTTGTACTTGCTTTTATCTTTGTGAATAGTCACTTCTGACAACTATTCAACATTAGTATATTGAAGAGTGTTGGATATCTTCTAACAGAACTATTCTTCTTGGCTTACCTTAGTGATCTACTATATGGAAAAACTAAATGTAAATACCAGAAAAGCTACTTATAAACTTGAGAACGGTATTCTTATTTGTGAGTTAAAACCTGATTTAATTATAGACCTCAAAACTGCGGTACTTCTAGTTAACGAGAGAATTAAAATTACAGGTAAGTATAACTTCCCCTTTTTACTGATAGTTAAAGATTACTTGCTACTAGATAGTGATGCATTCAAATATTTAGGGACCAATGAAGGAGTTCAAAATTTACAAGCCAGCGCAGTAGTTATAGACAGCCCTCTCCAAAAACTCATTACTAACTTCAATTTGATTTTCTATAAAAACAGAGTTCCTTTTAGAGTGTTTACGAAACGTTCAGAGGCTAAGCTTTGGTTGTTCCAATTTATAAAAGAAACTGAAAAAGAGTTATTTAAAGATTTACTGTCTTCTTAAGCTACCATTCCGAAGGGCAGATATAAATTGAGCCCAAGCGAATGGATTCATTAAGCTAATATTTTGCGCTGTCCCCATACTCTGTAACCTTAACGATTCATTATTCATAGCAAAACTAGCTGAAGAAGCTCCATCAGGACCTAAAAATGCAATCCGCTTTTTCATCTCTAATGGATCTAAGTTTCTTTGCATTCTGGCTAAATTATCCTCCGGTAATTCTAATGCTAAAAAATCATGCTTAAAAGCTGTTCTTGTAGGCCACGGAAAGACATTAACATCAGCAATCCTAATGGTATCTGGAGCAATTAACTGCACTATCGAGTGCATTTTATCTTCAGTATCAGCAGGAATAACATATGTGATATTTCTATATCCCACATTAGAAAACATGATGGTATCTCCCTTAAAAGCTGGTAGGGTGAAAAAACCTAGAACATTTGAAATTACTCCTGTATTATCTCTGGTTCTATAAACATTTGAATAAGGTACAGGAATTAAACTGTCACCAGTAACTAAAACTCCGCTGAATTGAATAACCTCAAGCTCAGGTATAGAGTCTCCTATGGCAATTACCTCTTCCTGACCTTTTACTGAAAACGAAAAAGCTAAAGCAAACAGAAAAAATACAATTCGAATAAAACGCATTAACACAAATTTAAGTGAAAAAAATCACGATTGGATGAATGTACAACGTTTACCTTCAAATGAATGTTACTCACTCTAGTTAATATCTGTTAAGCCATTTGAGTTTTGAATTCAGAAGTAAGGTGGAATTCTATTTCAGGGTAATTTTGTCTCTCCATATTTAGAATAAACTCAGATGGAGCCAGATAAACATTGTTTTCATCTTTATCTTTTAGAATCTCCTGATTCTTAATTCGAATAAACTCTGCTAACTTTTCTGGGTTATCAGAAGTTATCCAACAGGCCTTGAAATAATTTTTAGATTGGAAATCACATTTAGCGCCATATTCATTTTCCAATCTATATTTAATTACCTCAAACTGAAGCTCTCCTACTGTTCCTATAATCCTGTCTCTTATACACATCTGACGCTGCCGACGAATAGAGA
>CAJXOV010000201.1 GCA_913057815.1 uncultured Flavobacteriales bacterium | reverse complement strand
AGCGTCAGATGTGTATAAGAGACAGCCCTACTCATAACCATTTTCATTATTCTGGGAATTATCTCCTTTTTTATGGTGAAAAAATTATCACTGCCTAGGACGAGAAAAAAGTATCTCAGATTAACTGCAGTAATCGTAGTAAGCATAGTCGGATTCATCAGTAGTGTGAATTTTATAATTAATGATGTACTCAAGCCTTACCAAAGAAACAGAGTTTACATTCTTTTACAACTTCCAGTTGAAAACGACCCTTGGGCAGATTGGAATATAAAAAACAGCAAAACTGCCATTGGAAATGGAGGGCTTTTTGGACAAGGATATAGAGAAGGAGCCATTACCAAATTTAGATTTGTACCTGAGCAAAACACTGATTTCATCTTTTGTACAATTGGAGAAGAATGGGGCTACATAGGCTCACTAACAGTACTCTCCTTATTCACCTTCTTGATATTTAGACTAATCATTATGGCGGAAAGGCAGCGATCCGTTTACAGCCGAGTATTCGGCTATTCAGTAGCTTGTATCCTATTTATGCATGTATTTATAAATATTGGTATGGTCATAGGTTTAGCTCCTGTAATAGGCATCCCCTTGCCCTTTTTCAGCTATGGAGGGTCTTCCATGATGGCATTTACCATAATGCTGTTTATCTTTATAAAGCTAGACTCTGAAAGAATGGTCGGCCTCAGATAAGTTCTAAAACTCAAGAGATAAACAACCACTTCATATGGTTCAATTCAGTTGTAAAAACACCTTAATTAGCCCTCTGATCTGCACCTTAAAGAGGTAATGTTTTGGAAACATGGATATTATTCCCTATATTCGTTAGGATGATAAGAATTTATTGGACATATAAATGTTGTTGTGGCGGCTCATAGTCTTCCAGAAAAATTACATGTCTGTATATGATATTTAAGCCTTTCTGGAAATTCTAGAAAGGCTTTTTTTATGTTTTTGGATTTGAATTATGGCGTTGCAAAACTCGCTTAATACAGACCCAATATGTTGAATTATATTAATGGTTAATTCTCGTATTTGAGGCGAGGGAAAATAAACTCAGAGTAACTTTTGGTTAAGTTATGAAGCACCATCGTTCAGCGGAACAAGTGCTTTTAAAGGATTCATTCCTCATCTAGTATGGTTCTCTAGGTAATTGGTTAAGTTGGAATGATTAAAATAAGCCCATCCCTTTTTAGAGATGGGCTTTTTTACGTCAAAACATTTGCGTAAGACTGTTTCGGAACATCCAATACTCATATATAAAAATGCCCTAACGATGATCAAATCACTGCTAGGGCATTTATCTTTTAATTGAAGTTTATTATCTTTTTAATACAAATTCTTTTACTTGAGTAAACTGATTCTGTTGACTTACTCGTATCACATACATTCCGTTTTCCATGTCAGAAGGTAAATTCAACTGAACTTGACTTGAGTTTATATAGGATGCAAACACGATTCTTCCAGCTACATCTAAAATTTGGACAAAATCAATGTCTAATTTAGAATTGATATTCAACATCCCGTTACTTGGATTAGGATATATATTCAAATCGATTACTGCCAGCTCCTGAATGCTACTCTCTTCATCTAGTGTTACAAAAGCAGAATTAGTAATAATAGGCTCATTAAAATCAAAGAATATAGCTGCATCATTTTCGATAACAGTACCTAAAGGAAGGTCATTTACCACATTAATTTTAAAATTAATGTATCCCTGACTTCCTTCTAAATCAGCTACACTATCTGGAAGCATGATGTTCTCAAATGCAAACAAAACTTTAGCCCCATCTATCATTACATCAGTTAAGTTATGAGAAGTTCCTAAAACCTGAATCGATTGGATATCTAAAGTAGCCAAGTCAATTTCATCTTCTATTACCACATTTACTGCAGGAGCAGTTCCTGTATTTTGGAACCGAATTTTATAAATTAATTCTCCTGTTTCAGGATCTATCATATTCGTTTCACCTTCACCCGATGGCGTCACCTGCTTGTCATTTGGATCATAAGATCCTATCACAGTCATTACTCGCTCAGATATGTTATTATCAGGGTTTACATCTGCAGACACACCATTGATTTCTGTTATAAATGTAACTTCTTCTCCTAACTCTACAGAAGCATCTGTATGAAAATCAACATAAATTGAACTTCCAGAATTAGGATTTATAGCTCCTAAATCCCAAGAAACAGTTCCGTTAACCTCGTCTATTGAAGTAGGTGCTGGATTACTATATAAAAAGTCTATAAGAGTTGTATACGTTAAAGTCAGCGAGGCATTCTGTACTGTAGTTCCAGGGTTGGAAACATATGCATGGTAGTTTCCATTGAATCCAGGAACTGGGCTAGAACCCCAAGCACTTACACATAGATCATCTTCTAAAACCTCAGGCTGTAGATAGAAATCTACTCCTGAGTACACTTCATTTGGAATATACTCTAACGCTACATCATCAGCTGGACAATTCAATGTATACCCATTCGAAGCTGCTGTTAACTCTACATCTGCCAAAAACCTTCGAGAATAATTAGAGTTAGAGCCAGTATAATGAAGATAATTTCCATTAGTACTTGAAATATTAGAGCTCATTGGAAAGTCCTCAGCATTCTCAGAACAGTTTCCATCTAAGTCATAATAAGAGGTACCAGTAACGTACGAATAACAAGGCGCTGAAACTGGAACATAAAATGATCTTCCACTAACACAGCCTTCAGCATCCGTAACGCTTACGTAGTAATAACCAAATGAACTAGAAGCTATATCTTCTGTGTTCTCATCAGTATTCCAATCATAAACGTAAGGCTCAACACCTCCACTTACAGAAATATTAATATTTCCTGGAATGTTCTCTTCACAGTTTGGAGGTGTAGCAAACCCTGACACATTCACATTAGAGTTAAGTCCAACATGCTTTACAAAAGAATTAGTACAATCTTCAGCATCAGTCACTGTCAGTGTATAATTACCATAAGCCAATCCGTTGATACTTTCTGTAGTAGCTCCGTTACTCCATTCAAATACATACGGTTCTGTTCCACCATAAACCGTCATATCTATAGCCCCATCATCATTTGGACAAATAGTAGGAGTTACAGTTCCCCACGCCTGAAGGACGTTTTGTTCGAACACATATAAGTAAAACTGCATTTCGCATCCATTGGCATCGGTAGTATTATAGTACACGCCTGTTCCTGTGGATACTCCTTCTAAAGTTTCTGAGTATTCTTCTACCCATTCTCCGTTTTCCCAATAAGACCAATAATTCACATATGGAGGTGCTGAATCATTTGTTAAATCTGCCGAAACAGAGTAAACTCCACATGCAGTCTCTACATATGATAATTCATACATAAGGTCAGTTACTCCTACTACCTCAACTTGGCTAGAATCCGTTTCTTGATCTGTATATCCTGATCTACATCCTTCGGCATCAATGATAAAAATATCATGTACTCCAATATTCAACGGTGAAGAGAGATAAGTCTCATCTGATGTGCTGCCATCGATCACGTCATCTATGTAAATATCAAATCCTGGTGTACCTTGAACAATGGATATCTCCACACTGGCTGTTCCACCAGGACAAGGAGCAGTAGCTCCAGGCCAATTCATTGGATACCAAAACACATTTGATCCAATCCAGGTCCAAACATCATGCTCTACTCCATCGGCATCGGTAACAGTAACGGAATAAGAACCATCCTTAAGATTAGTAGGGTTGAGTCCAGTATAATCAATATTCAGGGCGTCATTATGCCAAACTACAGTAACAGGTTCAGGAATATCGGTTAGGATTACCTCAGCTGATCCATCATCGAAACACATGTTTTGAAGTACGTTTACCGTAACAGTTTGAGAATAAGAAAATAAAGGGGATAGTAAAGCAAGCGAAAGGGTAATGAGTAAATGTTTTGTTTTCATAAAGTATAGTTGTTTTCACCTAACACGTAAAAAGGGTATAGCTAGGGGTGGTAAAAAGACTAATAAAATTTAGAGTTAGTTGCCTAATAGTAAATATAATCTTAGAATTTAATCAGTATTCACCTCACTAAAAGACTGGTGTACCTGACATTTCGAATGTAATTTCTCCACCATTTATTATATCTGCATGTGTTAATTGGCTTCCCATAAGAATCTTTCCATTTATTATAACACTCTTTACATAAACATTTTCTTCGGATTGATTAACTGCTTTTATTTTAAGAGTCTTTCCATTATCCAAATGAATTATTGCTTCTTTAATCAACGGACTTCCAATAGCATAATCTGACGATCCAGGCGTAACTGGATAGAAACCCAAGCTACTAAAAATATACCAAGCACTCATTTGACCAGCATCATCATTTCCGCATAACCCATTTACAGTAGGTGCATACATTGAATTCATAATCATACGTACTCGCTCCTGAGTCTTTTCAGGATGTCCGGTCCAATTGTATAAATATGGAATATGATGGCCTGGTTCGTTCCCATGGACATAGTTACCGATGATACCATCACGTGTAATATCTTCATGTTGGGCTATGTACTTTTCTTCTATTTCTAGAGTGAAGAGAGAATCTAAATGCTGGGTGAATTTTTCTTTTCCTCCCATCATTTGAATCATCTTATCTACGTTCTGAGGAACGTATAAGCCATAGTTCCATGCATTCCCTTCTATAAATCCCTGACCATGTGTATCCATAGGGTCAAACTCTTTTCGGAATGTACCATCACTTAATTTTGGTCTCATGTAACCACTGTTAGAATCAAACACATTTGTGTAATTCTCTGACCGAGCGATGAATTCGCTGTGGAAATTATCCTCTGATGCTATTGAAGCCATTTGGGATATACACCAATCATTATAAGCGTATTCTAATGTTTTAGAAACAGAAGAATGACTCTTATCATCTGGTACATAGCCAAAATCTATGTAATCTCCTAGACCATCAAAGTACCTCACAGAAGCTGTATTCACAGAAGCTTTTAAAGCACGTTTATGATTAAAGTCTCCTACATTTTTAACCATAGCATCAGCTATTACAGATGTAGAATGATACCCTATCATACACCAATTTTCATTGGCATAGTGTGACCAAATCGGTAGCATATTATGAACACTTTGATCATGATGTGCGAGCATAGACTTGATCATATCATTATTTCTAGTTGGCTGGGTAATATTAAAAAGAGGATGTAGTGCTCTATAAGTATCCCAAAGAGAAAAAATGGTGTAGTTGGTAAACCCATCTGAAGTATGAATGTTTTGGTCCAACCCTCTGTACCTGTCTCTTATACACATCTGACGCTGCCGACGAATAGAGAGGTGT
>CAJXOV010000200.1 GCA_913057815.1 uncultured Flavobacteriales bacterium | reverse complement strand
GAGGTCTCGTGGGCTCGGAGATGTGTATAAGAGACAGGGAGTATATTTGGTGAAAATCGAAGCAGTATTAAAAACCAATGATATTGCTCCTCTTTCTTACGTTAAACCTACAATAGAGCAAATTGTAATAAACAAAAGAAAGCAAGAAATTTTAAAGAAAATAGACTTTAGTTCGGTGAATGGTATTCAAAATGAAGGACGTGAAAAACTGAAATCATTCGGGTTAGAGAACCTGGTATTTAGAGAGAATTATGGAGAAGGGTATAGAAAGAGGAAAAAGAATTCTTCTAGAAATAGCGAGTCACTATTTAAAGGAGAGCTTTACATTTTGATAGATGGTTCCACTTTTAGTTGTGCTAGCGATGCAGCGGCTATTTTAAAACAGAATTACCCTAAAACAACTTTAATAGGAACGGAAACAAGGGGAAGTGGAAAAGTAAACTACGCTGGATATTTTGTTCATGTTGAACTACCCAATACAGGTTTAGTTATAAGAGTGCCTAGAGTTAAGTACATTCTTAAAAATGATGATTGTTCAGCAGCATCTGGAATAATTCCAGATATAAAAATAGCTATGGAAAAATCGGATGTTCAAAAGAACATAGATTCTCAATTAACTTTTCTTTATTCTTATTTAAAAGAACAAAGTGGTCTTCGAGATTAAATTTCTTCCTTATCGGCTGATAAAGAACCCGTAAATGGAATCGGAAATCCAATCGGTGTAAACCCATCTAAAGATGGAGCAACCTCTAATTGAAATTCAATATTGTCAGTTCCAGATTGAGCATCTTCTAAAAATTCAAACGCTCCTGCAGTAACAATGTATTGTAAAGATGTAGTCAAAGTATTGAAGTTAATTTCTTCAATAAAAATGTCTACACTATTAGAGTCAGGATGAGCTTCGAAGAAACGTGTTTGATCTAAACCTATTGTAACACCTTCTGTAAGAATAGGAATAGTAATTCTTACGTTTAAATGGTGTGCCTCTGTCTCATCCTCCAAATCGATTTTGGCGGTAGTGTAATAATCCTTACCTGTGATGATTTCAAAACCAAAATCATCAGTGTCAGTTGATAAAGTAACCCAATGAGCATCAGTAAGCAAATGATTAGTTCCATCTAGAGTATAGTCTCCACATTCACATTTATAAGTCAAATCTTCACGAGTCACTTCTTTTTTACAAGAAGCTATAAGCAGCACTACAAGGGATAAAAGAATAAATGTTTTCTTACACATAAAGCTTTATTTAAAGACTGTGAAATTACCGAATTTTAAGGATAAAGAAGGTGTTTGGATCGGATCTTTTTAAATTGGGTCAACCCAACTTCCCATGATTCTCGTATTTCTTCTTCGCTTATTCCGGCTAATATTTGTTTTCTAAATTGATCTGAGCCTGCTAATAAATCGAAAAAATCGGGTCTGCTAAAGAAGTCTTCTTTTAAAAGTGCGTAGGTAGATAGCAGTTCAGTAATATTTAGTTTTGAGGAACATGAAATTTCTAGAAGAGCATCTTCGTCAAATGAATGTGCTTGACATGTCATAGACTCGAGTTTAGGCTTTGGTGATTCTTTTCTTGAAGATGGTGTAAATGTTTTTCCATTTCCTTCAATTTTTGGATGACCATACCACTCAAAAGGAGTATCAGTTCCTCTGCCAGCACTTACGGATGTCCCTTCGAAAAAACAAAGAGAAGGATAAAGCAATATACTTTTATAGCTTGGCAGATTTGGACTTGGTTTTATTGGAAGTTCATATTTAGAATTACGAATGTAATTGAGACATGGAATTACCGAAAGATCACATTTGATTCCATCGGTTAACCATCCTTCACCATTAATCATTTGACCATATTCGGCTATAGTCATTCCATGACAAACAGGAATCGGATGCATTCCGATAAATGACTTGAATTCGGGATTCAAAATTGGACCATCCACAACATGTCCATTTGGATTTGGCCTATCTAGGATTAAAACTTTTGTATTAGTCTCAGCTGCGGCCTCCATTATATAGTGAAGAGTGGAGATATAAGTGTAAAATCTAGCTCCAACATCTTGAATGTCGAAAACTAAAATGTCAATATCATTTAAAAGATCTGGACTCGGCTTTTTGTTTTTACCATAAAGAGATACTATAGGTAATCCTGTCTTTTCGTCAATGGAATCTACAATTGAAGCTCCTGCAGCACCTTCACCCCTGAATCCATGTTCGGGGCAGAATATGCGTTGCAACGCTACTTCATTTTCCATAAACACATCTACCAAATGTTTTCCATTTACTTGGGAAGATGGGTTACCTACTATTCCTACTGATTTCCCTTTGAGCGAAAGAAGCACTTTTTCTATTTGCTCCGCACCAGTTTGAAAGTCTGATGGTAATTCTGTTAAGCAAGGCTGCTCTTTGTGCACCTCTTCATTTGATACTTCAGAATTAGATTCTTCAGTCTGAAAAGAGCATGAAAGGATAAAAATGGCAAGCGAATAAAAAATGTACTTCATGATATTTGAATTAACAAGAACCGTGTCACGATTGCTCAAATTTCAAGAAACAATCTGTAACATATACTCTCACTATTATTCTCTATTAATAGTAGGATGTTATTAATGGTGTTTGGGATTAATAATTGGGCTTTTATTTAAAATTCTAATTGATCGTAGGAGTTCATTCTAGTGCCACTTGTCTTATTTTCGCAGCTCGATTTTATGAGAAATTTTTACTGGCACATAGCGAAAAAAATAAGCTCGGGAAAAGGCTTTAAAAAAGGCTTCTCTCGACCAATAGTCCATATAGCTACAGGAGCAGTGGCTTTAGGTATAGCTGTGATGTTGATTTCCATTGCCATCGTAATTGGGTTTCAGAATGAAGTAAGAGATAAGGTAGTAGGTTTCGGCTCTCATGTTCAGATAACTCAAAATTCGGGTGCCCAAAGCAAAGAGTCAATTCCAATGCTTACCAATGATTCTTTGGTCAGTGAAATTAGAAAGATTAAGTCTGTTAAACATATCCAGAAGTTCGCTATCAAACCAGGGATTTTAGAAACTAAAAAAGATTTAGAAGGAGCCATTATAAAAGGAGTTTCTTCAGACTTTGATTGGAGTTTTTTCCAGGATAAATTGGTGGCAGGAAATACTTTAGAATTGGATTCTAATGAAAATCAGAACCAAATGGTACTGTCTGAAACGATAGCCAAAAGACTACAGATAAAAGTAGGAGAGAGACTTACTGTATACTTTGTCCAAAACCAAGAGGATATTAAACCTCGGGCATTTAAAGTAAAAGGAATTTACAATTCAGGCTTTGTTGAGTTTGACGAACAGTTTGTGTTTGTTCCATTAGAAATTATGGCTAAGATTAGTCAATGGGGGATAGAGGCTCAAGTACAGGTTACTCCTGACGATGAACATTCTAGATGGAAAGTAGAAGGGTATGGTTTTGGAGGAGAAGGACTTTTGAAGTATGACTGGGACAAATCGAATTGGAGAGGATCAGGCCCACATTTTATGAGTTATTCAGATACAAGTAGAATTGAACTAATCGTTCGAGATCGGTTTGAAACTTTACCTGATACATGCCGAGTTAGTTTTATTCATAATGCAGAGGAAGCTAGTCTGTTTTCTCCAGTTATAGTCAGCACAGGAGGAACTCACATGGAATACTGTGGAGGTTATGAGGTGTTACTAAAAGATTATGATTCTATTTTAAATGCCGATGATGAGCTCACATATTCTTTACCGTATTATTATAGGAGTGATACTATCTTGTCTAGATTTCCAGAAATTTTTAGTTGGCTAAGCACATTAGATATTAATGTGATTATTATAGTAGTTCTGATGATATTTGTAGCTATTATAAACATAGCCAGTGCCATTCTTATAATAATTATAGAGAAGACAAATTTGATAGGAATGTTTAAGGCCTTCGGAGCTACCACCTCTAAGTTAAGTGGGTTGTTTATAGTTCTAGCCACACGAATTCTGGTAATAGGATTGGTGGTAGGAAACATTCTGGGGATAGGGTTTTGTTTACTTCAGGATAAATTCGGCATAATAAAACTTGATGCTGAAAAGTATATTTTGGATAGTGTGCCTATAGATTTGAACTGGACTTATGTCTTCCAAATTAATTTAATCACATTGGTTATTTGTCTTCTTTTCATGATTCTTCCAGTTCTATATGTCTCCAGAATTGATCCTGTAAAAGCTATAAAGTTTGACTAAGGATTAAGAATGTCTTGGATTCTTAGTTGATAGTAAAAGAGTATTTTTGCACCGCTTTAAAAGATAGAAATATGAAACGTGTATACGATAACATTTTAGGAACCATAGGAGATACTCCAATGGTTAGGTTGAATAATATAGCTAAAGATATTCCCGGAGAAGTTTGGGCCAAGGTAGAATATTTTAACCCTGGACATTCTACTAAAGACAGAATGGCTTTACAGATGTTAGAAGATGCCGAAAAAGAAGGCAAAATAAAACCAGGAGGGACAATTATTGAATGTACTTCTGGTAATACGGGAATGGGATTGGCGCTGGCAGCATGTGTGAAGGGATATAAGTTGATTTGTACTCTAAGTGATAAGCAGAGTAAGGAGAAAATGGATATTCTGAAAGCTATGGGAGCAGAGGTTAGAGTTTGTCCTACGAATGTAGGCCCAGAGCATCCTGAGAGTTATTATAGCGTAGCTACTAAACTAGCGAATGAAATTCCTAATTCTTTTTATCCTTTTCAGTATGATAATCTATCCAACAGAAAGGCACATTACCTTTCAACAGGACCAGAGATTTGGGATCAAACTGATGGAAAAATCACGCATTTTGTTTCAGGAGTAGGTACAGGAGGAACTATTTCTGGAATCGCTCGTTATTTAAAAGAACAAAGTAGTGAGGTAACTATTATTGGTATTGATGCATACGGTTCAGTGCTAAAAAAATACCATGAAACCAAAGAATTTGACAAAGGTGAAATATACCCTTATCGAATTGAAGGATTGGGTAAAAACTTAATTCCATCTGCAACAGATTTTGATCAGATTGATCGTTTTGTAAAAGTAACTGATGAAGGAAGTGCTCATGCTGCAAGAGAAATTGCTAGTAATGAAGGATTATTTGTTGGGTATACAAGTGGAGCTACCATCGAAGGTTTAAAAATACTTAATAAGGAAGAGGTTTTTGATAAAGACAGTGTTGTCGTAGTCGTTTTTCCTGATCATGGCTCCCGTTATATGAGTAAAGTATACAGTGATAAATGGATGGAACAACAAGGCTTTTTTGACAATAAAAAAACAGATGTTTCAGAAATTAACCTGTCTCTTATACACATCTGACGCTGCC
>CAJXOV010000199.1 GCA_913057815.1 uncultured Flavobacteriales bacterium | reverse complement strand
TGTATAAGAGACAGCTGTAACGGAGAGAACCGTTAATTGGAACTTTTCTATAATCACTTTTGAGTTCTTTTCAGGAATATCTTCTAGGTAATGTACGATCATACCTCCCAACGTTTCGTAGTCGTCATTTTCAGGGAATGAGAGGCCATATTTATGATTGAGATAATCGAGCTCAAGTCTAGCACTGAACATATATTCATCTTCAGAAAATTTCTCCTCCGTCAATTTATCAAGATCATGCTCATCTTCTATTTCCCCGAACAATTCTTCAACTATATCTTCTATCGTTACAATTCCTGAAGTACCTCCAAACTCATCGACTACTACCGCCAAATTCCGTTTTTGTTTTATCAATTGCTCTAACACCTCATTGGCAGGCATTGGCTCCGGGACAATACTCACTGGTCTAAGAACCGTTTTGATACTTTCTGGCATATTAAAGAGTTCCGAACTGTGGACATAGCCAATAATATTATCTACTGTTTCTCTATATACAAGAACTTTAGAAAGACCTGTATCTATAAAAATTTGTCTTAAAGTCTCGATAGACTCATCCAGATTTAAAGTAATTAGTTCATTTCTTGGAATCTGGCAATCACGAGCCTTCAAATCCTTAAAATCCAGTGCGTTTTGAAGGATTTGAATTTCATGATCCAAATCTTTTTGTTCCTCCACGCTAAACTCACTTAGGTAATAATTCAAATCGATATTTCCAAAAGCTATTTCTTCACTTTGCATATCTCCTTTCACAGCAATAGAGATTATCATTTTAGATAACCAACTAATAAAATGAGCCAATGGATAGAGCAAAAAATAAAAGAAGGTAAGAGGAATTGAAAATATGTTGAGCCACTTATTAGGGTTCAATCCAAAAAAGGTTTTGGGAAGGAACTCAGCCGTAACCAGCACAACTAAAGTTGAAATAAAAGTCTGAATTAGAAGAGAAATCACCGCTGAATTAACTAAAAATTCAGATTTACTAATTAAAACACTGGTAATGAGATCTCCTGTATAGATTCCATATATTACTATAGCAATATTATTTCCAATTAGCATGGCGCTAATAAATATCTTTTGCTTTCTTAGCAATCTTGAAACTAGCTTAGCTGAGAATGACCCTTGCTCTCTATCAAGCTCTACTTTCAGCCTGCTCACCGATATAAACGCTATCTCCATCCCCGAAAAAAAAGCAGAGAATAATAACGTAACCAATATGATTGCAATAGAAGTAGCCATATGAATTACGAGAACTTAGATATTTGAAATCGCTTCCACCCGTACATCATAAAGCAAATGAGAGATAAGACTAAATAAGTTGAAATTCCTTCAGAATTATTTTTGAAATAGATAATCAGCGATACAATCAGCCCGAGCACTGCTAAGGCCAACCAAACGAACATAACAACTCTATTGATACTGGTTAGATGGTTTTGATTCATTTTTCAGGTTTTGATTTCTCATTCTCAGGAATAACAATTCTGGAGTTTGCTGGGTTTATTATGGTATACTTTTTAAAACTGGCATCTGCTCTAAGACCCTCTCCAAAAATAACATTATCTCCTTTATGTATCTCAATCGGATAATTTGTGAATATCAAATCACTGTCTTGGTAAAGGATAATCTCTTCTGTAATTAACAAATCTCCTTCCGCATTCTTTAGTCTTACTGAATCTCTGGCAATTACTGTATTTTCTGATTTTAAGTATGTTCCGGACTTAGAAGTCAGAATAGCATCTACTTCTTCTTCAGCATCAAACATTTCTACCTTAACAAAAATGCTTGCTTCTAAATTTTCGTTTTCAAATTGATTCATTTCTCCTGAAGAAATTCTATGTATCAATCTTCCCTTCTCGGTGTAGTCAAACGAGCCATTTCTAATTGTTTGAGAAGGTAAAGTTGACTCACCAGTAGCAGAGTCGATTTCCTCAATAGTATTCTGACATGAAAAAAATATTCCGGCTGTTAAATAAACAGCCGGAATAAATATGTACTTATATTTTTTACTTTTCAATTAATCTGATGTTCTAACTGTAGTAGTAACTCCACAACAGTTATATGAAGAACCTACTTCAACACCTTGTTGAAAAACAGTTCTTTTAACTGGCCATCCTTTTCTAACTGAATTCATACTGCTTTGTGCTTTATCAGCTACTTCAGGATCTAACCTTTTAGCTTTAGCATAATAATCGTATGCTACCCAATACGAGCATGCTCTTCCAAATTTTTCATCATTACAATTGCTATTACTCCATGCATCTGCTAAAATCAAATAACCGTCTCCACTATTTGGATCAGCGTCCAAAATTTGACGTGCATACCCTTTAGCTTGAGAGGTTTTCTTATTTAAGTTGGCTACTTGACCTGCCCTTTTTAAATAGTCCATTTTCTCTCCACACTCTTCAGTATCACATCTTGTAACCGCTAAATCTATCCAAGTAAGAGCTTCTTCATAACGCTCTCCTTTAAGCATAATCAATCCTATAGAATAAGCTGATTTGGCAGAACCATCATCTGTTTCTGGAACCCACATAGGATACTCTTCACTATCAGTACATTCTTTTAAGGTTAAAATAGTTACTGCCGTTTTAATTGATTCCGTATCACCCTCGATTACAAGATTATTCTTTAACAAGTTCAATAACGACTCACAATCAGACTCTACTTGAAGGAATATTTTAAGAAGGTTTTTTCTCACCTTTTCATAACTAGCTTTTTGAGCATCTTTCTTAGCACGCTTTATCCCTCCTTCTACGAAATCACTCATTCTTACGAATTCTTTCAACAGCTCTATTTTTTTATTCACCTTCAATAATGAATCCTTACTGGCCACAGCAGCAGCATACTGCTTATAGATAGTATAATAATAGCTTTGCAAAGTAGAAGCCGAAGATTTCTCTTTACTCACATCTATAGAAGGCTTTAGATAAGTCTGAGCTTTTTCATACTCTAAAGGTCTATACTTAAACAACTGGGTTCCATATTTTCCCTGAATGTATGCTGTCTTTTTTGGGAAATACTCTATTCTAGCATCATAAATATCCAACAACGAATCAACATACATTTGCTGAGTTACAGAATCAGATTTGTGCTGCTTTATATAAGCAGAAAAATATTTGGCTCCTTCTGTGTATAGTTTTTCACTAACACAAGGCGGACATATACTTCTTACTTTTAACCACGAGTTATAAGCAACTTCAGTGCTCCCCTGTTCTCTATCTCCCTGCCAGATACCATAAGCTTCTGTGCATAAGGTTTTTTGATCTTCAGTTTCACCCCAACAAGCATCATCTTGAGAATATGTTGTTGAATAAACTAATGTACTTATCGCTAAAATCAAAATTTGTTTCATCTCTCTAGTCATTTATCTGTATTTGCTTTTCACAAACCACTTATCATTCTTATGGGGCATTATACTTATGCCTATGTATGAATTTAAAGAAGTTTCCTTTATTAATCCATTATCGGTAGAACCCCAAGTTCCAAAATCCATGCCTAAGTTCAATCTAGTAAAAGAATTGCTCCCTAAAAAAGGAATAGAAACACCAAGTGAAACCCTCTGTTCTGTCAACGCTTCGTCACTAAACTTCAAATAACTATCACCGTACTTTACTCCGGCTTGATAAATGGTTGTTTTGTACCAAGGTGCATTAGGTGTACCTATAGGAGTCGGAGTTATTTGCACTCCCATTGAATATGAATTGGCATCTGCATATCTATCAAAACCTCCTATGTCTTCAAGTGAGTTTGAATACGTTTCCCAATTCTGATTTTTCCATTCCAAAGAAAGTTCAATCTGTCTCTCTTTTTCATTCATAAAACTAAATACCAATCCTGCTCTAAGTTCAGCAGGCAGTACTAAGTCACCATCCAGCAGACCGGAATAATACACAGTATCTTGGCCAGACAATCCATCTGTAGAACTATTGTATGTAGCATTCTGAATTAGGTTTTCAGATGAGATATTTATATTATTTTCAAGACTGTAACTAACTCCGGCAGTTACATCCCAATCTTTTATTTTAACGCTTTCTCCTCTCCTAAATTCATACTTTGAAATGAGGTTCTTTTTATACAACCCTCCAAAAGTAAGACTCCCGTCCCCAATAGTCGTGTTCCGAGTTTCCTTCCTGTGGTACGAACCTGAAAAGTCATCAAAAATCACATCTCTACCGTAATCAGCAGATCCGAAAATTAGATTTCCATTTATCCCTAAAGAGAAAAAAGACACCAATTCTCTTACTGTATCAGCTACTAATCCTTTTGAAGTCAAAACTTGAACATCTTTAAACTGATTTTTCCTATAAGAAGTCCCTAAATATCCTTTAGTATATCCACCATTACCAGAATATCTGTATTCCGCAGAAGAACCATCAGGAAGTGAGATTGCTTGCTCAGATATTTCATACCCCACTGAACTGAATGGAGTAATTCCAAATGCTGCGCCAAACCCCTTACCTAGTGGAAGGCCTATACTCATTTCATTTAGTTTAGAAAGAGAGTTTCTTTCAGAAGTAGTTGCATTTTCTAATTGAAAGCTTTTCAGAGTAACCCCAGATTGAAAAACAGGTTTAACCAACATACTATAGGACGCTGGATTAGTGAAATTCACTGAAAACATAGGAGTAAGTGCTACCAAAGAACCAGAAACGCCAGCACCAAAACCAGGACTTTGACTTTCTAATTCACCAACTCCGAATCTAGAATATGGAGAGATGGTGTTTAGCTGAGCATCACACAATGACACAGACACCACGCAGACAAGCGCAGTTACTACTAATTTAATCGTTAACTTTAAGTATCTCATACAGCCCTCTTAGGGTAAGTTTTGGGTTTGCAAAAATCGGCTTTTTTATTCCACCTACAAAATAGAATCCATCTCCGCCAGTGATGATAACTTTTACAGGCCCGAAAGATTGCATTGTTTCATTTATAAACTGATTGATCTCTCCCAATATTCCATAAAAAACTCCAGTTTTAAGACACTCCTCTGTCGATAATCCTGGAAATGAATTGGGTTTAAAGTCTTCGAATAATGGAAGCCTGGCAGAATAGTCATTCATTGATTTTAGCCGCATTTTCATTCCAGGAGTAATAGCTCCACCCTTATATGTGTTTTCCGAATTCAAAACATCATATGTAATACAGGTCCCTAAATCCAAAATCAAACAAGTGTTTTCAGGAAACAACACTGAACAAGCACTTACATTAGCCATTCGGTCTAAGCCCATTGTTTCAATAGTCTGATAATCGCATTTAAAGGGTAATTTACTTTTATGTGTTAATCTGTGTAAGGAAGAATGTCTTTCGATTAATCCCGATACCTCGTTGGTAAAATTCACGTTGGCGGTAGAG
>CAJXOV010000198.1 GCA_913057815.1 uncultured Flavobacteriales bacterium | reverse complement strand
ATGTAGAGAGGTCTCGTGGGCTCGGAGATGTGTATAAGAGACAGGTGTTATAGGTGGATATGTTTCTATTTCTATGATTGGTTTTGCGTTGATCACTTATGCTTCTCGGGAAAAGTTTAAACGTAAAGACTTAATCGGTCCTAAATGGGCACAGCCTATCATAGGAGCTTTGTTAGGGTTGATTCCTGGGTGTGGAGGAACCATAGTAGCGGCTTCCATGTATAAAAATGGAAATCTCACATTTGGAGGATTATTTGCAGCTTTTATTACCACGTTAGGCGAAGGATCATTTGTGTTACTAGGGGCTTCTGATGAAGCAGATGTAGCAGCTAATCTCACTGCATTTGCAGTAGTAAGTGTAGTAGGTTTGGTAGTTGGAATAATTGTAGGTTACGTCATAGATGTTATGGGAATCAAGTTCAGAAAAGTAGAGATTGTGCCAGAAATACATTCGAGCTCGCTAGAAGAGAATTCGGCAGCTCGTAATTTTATCGAAAATATTGGGTTCTATTTAATCGTAGCTATTGCCTTATTTCTAGCACCAGGCTCTATCATGGCTTTATGGGGCGGGAGTATAGAAGCCATAGAAGAGTTAACGGTTTGGGTGGCAATATCCCTAACTGTAATAAGCATAGTTTACTACTTCATATATAGATTCATCTTAAAAGAAGACTGCCATGCAGGTCATAATGATAATCTTAGATCCACATTATTACATTCCATAGAAGATATTACTATGGTCATAACCTATGTATTTATTGGTCTATTTACTGCTAACTTCATCATAGATGTGATGATAGGAGCAGAGGCATTTGAGGTTTGGATGAGAAAATCAGGTTTTATTGTGGTCACTTTAGCAGCATTAATTGGTGCTACTCCAGGTTGTGGAGGTATGATAGCAGTGGCTGTAGCTTTTATTACTATTGGCGATTTCCCAATGGCAGCATTAATAGCCGCTTCCATAGCTACTAGCGGAGATGGAATTTTCCCTTTACTCGCAGAAAACAAAAAGGATGCTATTTTAATTACTGTCACAGGATTGATATTGGCGTTGATAGTCGGGTATACTGCATTAGGATTAGGGTTTTAGCCACTGAAAATTAAGTTTTTGCTAAATAGATTTCTCTGAATCTTCTTCAATAATAATCATCTAATAGGCTTTTGAGTTGAATTTCTAATTGTACGGAATTTCCATTTCTTATCTAAAGTCAATGCACAGGTTTTAACTGAGGCACAACTTTGCAGAAATTTAAAAACGAAAAGATGATTTTCTTAAAACTTCAAAACCAAGAAAGAATTTATCCGCAGTTGGCCGGACTAATGTATTTATTAATAGCCATTGTGGGAGGGCTAAGCATTGGTTACATGCCAGGTGTAATAGTGGACTATGATAATGCATCAGTCACATTCCAAAATCTTTTAGAAAACAAAGAATTATTCAGATGGGGAATCATAGGAGACATAATAGTTTTGGTATTAGAAGTAGTGCTAACGGTAATGCTTTTCAGACTTTTTAAAGCCTATAGTAGAACCGGGATTTTTATAGCCACTTATTCCAGAATAGCTATGGCTATTATAATGGGAATGAATCTTATTAATTATATGATTCCAGGTGTGATAATGGCTCAACCAGAGTTCCTAAATTCATTTTCAGCGGAGCAATTAGAATCTCTTACACTTTTGTTTTTCAAAGCACATAAATATGGAGAAATGGTATGGCAGGTCTTCTTTTCCATCCACTTGTTCACGCTAGGATACGTGATTTATAAATCAAGGAAAACGCCAAAAGTATTGGGGATACTGATGCTAATAGGAGGGATAGGCTATGGCGGAGATTGCTTTAGACAACTCACATTTATAGACTCAGAAATAGTTTCAACATTTTTCTCCGTCTTGCTTGTGATGGCTGTAATAGCAGAGTTATGGTTTGCTTTTTGGTTATTGATTAAAGGAGGAAAAGAAACGAAAATAGAGGCATAAAAACTCTATGGTTTCTTAGTGTATGCTCTTTTCTTGATTCTACTTAAAGATTCAGGTGTAACTCCTAAATAGCTGGCTATTTGATGTTGAGGGACACGATTCATTAAACTCGGGTTGTTTTCCATCAAATCTGAAAAACGTTCTTCAGGAGAAGAGGTCATAAAGGTGGCCATCTTCTCTTGGAGTTCACCAGCACTCTTTTGAACTTCATCAGTAATGAACTCGGCTAAGCGAGGAATACGCACACACATTTCCTCTACCAGTGATTGGTTTCCCACAGTTAAAAGAGAATCCTCAGAGCATTCTAAATAATGCTTTGAAGCCACATTGTTGGTATAACTAGAAAAGGAATTTACGGGCTGACCTTCAGTAAAAAATGCAGTAGTTTTCTCTACACCATCCTTTATGTAATATTCTCTTACACATCCTCTAATTACAGCGAAGCATTCTTTAGAAACCTTTCCCTCTTCCAGTAGTATTGTTCCTTTTTTACTCTCGCGTAGCAAAGTGTTCTCCACTATGATTTCGGTTTCTTCTGATGTCAGAAACGGGAATCCAGCTATAAATGCTCTTAGTTCGTTTTTCATTCTGCCGCTAAACTAGTTGTTTTTGAATTTACCACTGGAGAATATCATTTATGGCCTTCACGTATAGCGGTTTGTGGAATTTCAATTCAAGAAAATCGAATTCATCATAATAGAATCCAGCACCAGGAGGTGAAATCTTCCATAAGATAAAGTCTTCTTCGTGGATTATCTCAAAGGCTTGAAGAATAATGTCTTCAGGCATTTTACAGACGCGACAAGTGAGAATTACTCTTGTCCCTGAATTAGTTCTAGTTTTTTTTAAATTTTTAGTTAAAACCATAGCATCTCCCTTCTCATTCCAGGATCTATTTTTTTCACTTTGAGGAATACTAAGTTCCATAATATCTACTAGCTTTTGACCATCGATGTAGATTTCTAAATCTCTTCCAAACTTGGTTTTTGACACATCTTTAAAGCTTAAAATATTTATGGGTTTCATTAGTAGTTATTCATTATTAGTTAGATTTTTTTTCATCCATGGATACCATGAGTATTTGTGTTCAATATTTTTAGTGTTAATTCTCCTTGCCAATGTGTTATACCATAGTTCAGATATATCAATAGTGAAATTATTAAATGCGATTCTTTTTTCGCCTTGATATAAAACATAAAACTCAAAGAAGCTACATGGAGCTTCACTGAAAGCTTTCACATAATGAATTTCAATTTTATCAATCTCTGGATTATTTAGTTCAATAACAGTTTCCTTATTTTGAAATGTAATGGTATTATACTTAAGAGTGATAGATGTGTATCTGGCAACAATTAAGTAATTAAGAAAGATTAAAAGAGAAGGAAAAGTAATCAAGAAACCGAAAAGAGTATTAATGAAAAAAATTTCACTCCACTCTAGTTTTTCTTCTGAGAAGAACCAGACGTTAAATACAATCTGACAAATAAAGGGGAGTAGTGGGAATATTGACTTCCTCAAAATTCTTTGCCAGCTTGCTTTATAGATTATTTGTTTCATACCTTCTTATCATCTATGTTTATTATTTCCAATCGCTCAGCATGCTCAGGCTTCACTTCATGGTTAATAGGTGAAATGAAATATTGATAGATCTTTTGAGATTCTCTTTCTTTTATTTGATGGATAGATTCCTGTTTGAGCTTAGCTGATTTGAACGTCATCAGCATATATTCGGTAACTTCATTCTCAAACAATTTTTGCTCATGAACAGCATGGTCAAACAAGATTCTGGCCTTTACTTTCCAAACTTTATCAGATTTTTCAGAAACCAATTTTGTTCCATCAGAAAGCCCTTCTTCACTATGCTTAAGTTCAAGTACGATACCTCTTCCTGTAATTTTAAAACTGTTTTCTGTATATGCTATTGCTTTTAGCTTTGAGTTATATGGGATGATTTTTCTTTTCAAGTGAGGTAAAGTTAGTAAATGAGAATTATTAGAATATAGAATAACCCACCCCAAATTGCTGATGAAAGAGTTTGGTACACTGAAAATTTCGTATTCAGCAATTTTTCCCCTCCAAGGAGGGGAGTTTTGATTAGTTAGCTGTGAAAGAGAAAATTTGAAGGTGCTTGATCTTAATTTTAAAAGTATTGATTAGAATCTAGAATTCCCCTCTTGGGAAGCGATTTCCTAGCATATGGCACAACGTAAATAGGATGTGTTGTGATATAGGAGCTTTGAAGAAAAAAGCAATGGATTTATATAGTATATATCAGAAATTTAGGAGTGAGAAATCTTGTCATGAGCACTTGAAAAAAGTTAGATGGCCTAATGGGGTGATTTGTCCTTTCTGTGAAGGGAAAAGTATTCATCACAGAAAAGATGATTCTAGAATGAAATGTAAAAGTTGTAATAGTTCATTTAGCTCAACTTCGAAGACTATTTTCCATTCGACAAAGCTACCTTTGTTAAAGTGGTTTGCTGCGATATCAGTGATTATTAGTGCAAAAAAAGGAATCTCTAGCCTTCAACTAGCCAGAACAATTAATGTCAATAAAAATACTGCCTGGTACCTGCAAATGAGATTAAGAAAAGCAATGAAAGAAGAACAATACCTCAAAGGACTTATTGAAATTGATGAAACTTATATTGGGGGAAATCTAGCAAACATGAGTCATAAACGTAAGCAAAAAGTTAATCCATTTAAAAGCGGTATGGTTCATAAGACACCAGTATTAGGCTTGCTAGAGAGAAAAGGACCAGTTATGCTAAAGGTGCTAAATCACGCTTCTGCTAAAACAATTAGACCCCTACTAAAGCAAAGTATAGATGCTTCTAGTAAGGTCGTTACAGATGGTTTTGGCGCGTATTATGGCATTGGAAATTATTTCGAAAAACATGTCAAATTAAATCATGAAAAAGAACAAAGAGCTTGGGCTAGATATAATACATCTAGCTTAGAAGGGTTCTTTTCTACTATTAAACGAGCTATAATTGGACAGTACCACAAGGTGACTGAACATCATCTTCAAAGCTATATGGATGAGATTAGTTTTAAAAAAAACAACCCTGAAGAGGATGTATTTGAATTACTAATATTTAAATGCTTAAATCCATGTGCCATATACTAGGAAATCGCTCCTGAAGGGGGAAGCTTCGCACCATATTATTTCTAATTTCTTTCTCTTTGTAGAATGTGGGAGGACTCGCCCCTTAAGGCGATGCACTGAGCTTTTGTCGAATGTGGGGAAAGGGGGCGCGGTGGGAAGAGTTTTATTGAAAATTGACGATTGAAAATTGTTGATTTTTAAAGGAGGTTTGGAGGAAGTCTTAACTCCACAGCTTCATTTCATTTTGAAATTCCTTTAACCTTTTATCTTGTGTGTAAGCGCACCCTTTAGG
>CAJXOV010000197.1 GCA_913057815.1 uncultured Flavobacteriales bacterium | reverse complement strand
CTCGTGGGCTCGGAGATGTGTATAAGAGACAGATTCAAGATAATGGAATAGGAATAGAACTAAAATACCACGAGGATGTTTTCAAATTCAACCACAGAACTCCCTCTGCCTCTAAATATGAAGGCTCTGGAATGGGGCTGGCCATATGCAGGAGTATTGCAGAATCATTTGGGGGAGATCTTAGGTTAGACTGTCAAAATAAAAAAGGAAGTATTTTTATATTATCTGTTCCTAAGAACTAAGGCCCGTTTGACATTCCTTTGTACCAGAATAACTTTGTAAAAGATTTAAACTCTGAATGTCTATCACCCTTCTATCCTCTCCTTTACAAGGATTTACTGATTTCAGGTTTAGAAATGCTTTTCATCATTTCTTTGGAGGAATAGATACTTATTACTCTCCATACATCCGACTAGACGGGAAGTTGGTAATCAAACCAAATTACCAAACAGACATTCTTCCGAAGAACAACAATACCCTTGATGTTATTCCGCAAATAATGACCAATGATGCCGATGAGTTCATTTTCGTAGTGAAATTTATTCAACAATTTGGTTACAAAGAACTCAATTGGAACTTAGGATGTCCTTATCCTATGGTAGTTAATAGGTGCATGGGGTCAGGATTAATAGCAGAACCAGAAAGGATTAAAAAAATTTTAGAAAGAGTCCATTCCGAAACAGACATAGTAGTTTCTATGAAAATGCGAATGGGATACCACCATGCTGAAGAGATCTTGGATGTGCTTCCTATTCTAGACAATTTTCCACTTAAGAACTTAGCCATCCATGCCCGAATAGGTAAACAACTTTATAAAGGAGGAGTTGATTTAGAATCGTTTCAGCGCAGTTTAGATGCTACCAAGCATAAAATGTATTATAACGGTGATATCACCACGGTAGAAGCCTTTAGAGCGTTGCAACGCAGATTTCCTTCCATAGATCATTGGATGATAGGAAGGGGAATACTGGCTGATCCATTTCTGGCTCAAATGATAAAAGATGACACTGAGCAGTACCCAGAAGATGCCGTGGAAGTATTTTTCAAATACCACGACACACTTTTTGATGAGTTTTTAGTGAAATTAAAAGGGGAAAAACATGTAATTCAAAAAATGTCCAGCTATTGGGAATACCTTCAAAATGGATGGTTACAGGAGGAAACCCGAATAATTAAAAAATTAAGGAAGTCTAAGTCTATTGATGAATACACAGGCCACTTGGCTATACTTACCGAAAACTTATATGACATTTAAAGTCATCATGTTAAAACTCCCTAGGTAAAATCCCTTATAGAAATACGGTTAAATACGTATTGTAGCTAGTAAGCTATTTCTAAATATTTGTAGTCAGAAATTTAAACCAAAAAAAATGACTACTAAACGTATTTTAATCGTAGCTACTATAGCTTTATCCTCGGCTTTAATCTCCTCTTGTAAAAAGGAAGGATGTACAGATGCTACCGCTACTAACTACAGTGCTACCGCTACAGAAGATGATGGAGGCTGTGAGTATGCCACTCCACAAACTTCTACCCCAGGAAACATTACTCCTGTTTTTGAAGGAGATTATGCAGCACTTGTGGGCATTAAAACGATTACCACTATTGAACAATCGGGATTTGTATTTGACCAAGAAACTGGTGTGGCAGTAGCTATTTTCAGTGAAAATGGAGAGTTCGTAAATGCAGGAACTGTGAATAGTGAAAGTGAAGTTTTGGCTGCACAGCCTAACAATTCATATGTATTCACTCCTAGCGCTACAGCGTTCACAGGAATTGAATTTTCAGGTGCTACAGACTGGAGTGCTTCAGGTGGTACTTGGCCAGCTGTAGAAATATCCAACAATGACAATTTCAGTACAGTTAACGTACTAAACAGCTCATCTACAGTAAGTTCCAATGAGCCTTTTACCTTGAGTACATCTGGAGTAACAGGTGCCGATTCAGTATACTTTGGTATCTATGGAACTGAAGAAGCTCTAATCAAAGTTCTAGCAGGAAACGCCACTTCACACACATTCACTGCTGATGAAGTAGCCACTTTAGGAGCTGGATCAGGATATACGCAAATAGTGGGAATAACATATAATGAACAAATATCAGCCTCTAGAACTTATTGGTTGATGAACGAAACTGTGCGTACATCTACAGTAACTATTGAATAGGCCTATTTAATTAACTGAACGACTAAAAGCAAAGGTCGACTAAGAAATTAGTCGGCCTTTTTTGTTTCATTTGTTCCATGAACATTCAAAACCTATCTATACAAGTTATTCCTATAAACACTGAAAAAGCTTATTATTTTATCGATAAAGCTATCGAAGTAATAAAAAATTCAGGATTAACCTATAACGTAACCCCTTTTTCTACAGTGGTAGAAGGAAATTTTAAAGCGTTGCAAAACCTAATAGAAAACATTCAAACAGCCATTTTCACTGAGGATTTAGAGGAGGTCATTCTAAATATTCAGTTTCATGCTAAAAAGAATAAAGATGTATTCTTAATCGAAAAAACAGATAAATTTAGTTGAGTTAGAAACTTTAAGAAAATTGTTAACGCTAGTTAACCAATCTTATTTAATAGAACCATTAGAAATCATAAATTTGCACCTTCTAAAATTTTGAACATACATATGGATTTATCTCCACTAACAGCCACCTCTCCTATAGACGGAAGGTATCAAAGTAAAACTTCAAGTCTGGGTACTTATTTCTCTGAATACGCTTTAATTAAGTACAGGCTACACATAGAGGTAGAGTACTTTATAAAACTCTCAGAAACTGGACTAAATGAGTTTCCTGAAATTAGCGAAGAAGCTAAAGCCTCACTTAGAAAAGCAGTAACTAACTTCTCAGTAGAAGATGCCGAAGAGGTTAAAACTACGGAACGCACTACGAATCACGATGTAAAAGCTGTGGAGTATTTCTTAAAAAAGCGTGTGGATGCTTTAGGATTGGAAAATGTTCGTGAGTTTGTTCATTTCGGTCTTACATCACAGGACATAAATAACACCGCTATTCCATTAAGTTTAATGGAAGGTATTAGTGACACTATTCTTCCGTTACTTGATGATATAATCAAGGAATTAAACAGTCGCGCTAACGAATGGTTGCAAATTCCATTATTAGCTAAAACTCATGGACAACCCGCTTCTCCTACCACATTAGGAAAAGAGATTTACGTGTTCTCTGAAAGACTGCAAATTCAATTAGCACAACTTGCACAAATTCCGTTTTCTGCTAAATTCGGTGGAGCTACAGGTAATCTAAATGCACATAAGGTAACTTTTGGAGATACCAACTGGGTAGAATGGGCAAATGACTTCGTAGAAAACAATTTGGGCTTATCTCGTTCTCAAACTACTACTCAAATAGAGCATTATGATAATTTAGCCGCTCTTTTCGACTGTTTGAAAAGGATCAACACCATTCTTATAGATTTTAATAGAGATATATGGACATACGTGAGTATGGAGTATTTCAAGCAGAAAATAAAAGAAGGTGAAGTAGGTTCTAGCGCTATGCCTCATAAAGTTAATCCTATTGATTTTGAAAACTCAGAAGGAAACTTAGGAATAGCCAATGCCATTCTGGAACACTTGAGCGCCAAACTTCCTATTTCTAGACTGCAAAGAGATTTAACAGACAGCACGGTTCTTAGAAACGTAGGTGTTCCATTAGGCCACATGCTTATAGCGTATACTTCTACTATTAAAGGGCTTGGAAAACTCTTGCTGAATAAGTCTGCATTAGAAAGAGATTTAGAAAACAACATGGCTGTATGTGCTGAGGCTATTCAAAACATTCTTAGAAGGGAGCATTTTCCGAATCCTTATGAAGCTTTGAAGGACCTCACTAGAAAGAATGAAAAAATAACTGAAGAAAGTCTTCATACATTTATCAATAATTTAGATGTTTCTGATGCTGTAAAAACAGAATTGAAGAACATTACTCCTCAAAATTACATTGGCTACACTCCTGTAATTCAATAAATGAAAAACATAAGAGACATACTGCATCTATTAAGGAACTACAAGGGCATGGTGGTTCTTAATGTGTTTTACATTATCGTGTTTGCAGTTCTTTCTATTTTCACTTTTCTAGCCGTGGTTCCTTTTCTAACTATTCTATTTGAACAGAAAACAGAAATTACTCCACTGCCTATTAAAGTTGATCATTTCTCAGGTGATTACTGGATGGCTCTATTTAACCACCATTTCAATAGTTTCTTGCTGGACATAGGACCATTACAAACCTTAGTATATGTATGCTTATTTATAGTGAGTATTACACTTGTTAAAAATACTATTCTATACCTATCCTTAATGAATGTAGGTACTCTTAGAGCATACGTAATCAGAGACCTAAGAAAAGAAATGTATGACAGCATAATATCACTTCCGCTTTCCTTCTTCTCAGAGGAGAAAAAGGGTGATCTCATTTCTAGAATAACCAATGATATTAATGAGGTAGAAACCTCTACAGTAGGTGTGTTAAACGGGCTTCTAAAGTCTCCTATATTGATGACTCTTTATATTTCCATGCTTTTCTGGATGAATATGAAGCTCACACTTTTCGCATTTATATTTCTTCCTATTAGTGGATTTTTTATCTCTAGAGTAGCCAAATCGGTGAAAGGTGCTGCTAAAAAAAGCAAAGTAAGATTGGGAGAAGTAGTCAGTGTGATAGAAGAAACTTTATCCGGAACTAGAATCATAAAAGCATTTAATGCTGAAGAGTCTTTTCAAGGAAAGTTTGATGACACCAATAACAACTACACCAAGTTGATGAAGAAGCTGTACCAGCGAGAGTACCTCTCCTCTCCTTTCAGCGAAACACTCTCTTTTCTAGTTATAGCAGTGGTATTATATATCGGAGGAAGTATTGTTCTTGATGATTCTAATGCGTTAGATGGCAAATTCTTTATTAGTTACTTAGTTCTTTTTAGCCAAATTTTACAACCGGCCAAAGAGCTTAGTAATTCATTCTTTAAATTGAATAAAGGCGCTGCATCACTAGATAGAATAAGAGAAATCACAAACTCAGTAAATCATCTAAAAGACTCACCAGATGCCACTGAAATGAGTGAATTCAAAGAAAAAATCGAATTCAAAAACGTGAGCTTTTCTTATGGAGAAGATAAATTTATTGAAAATTTAAACTTCACTATCTATAAAGGAAAGACCATAGCTCTAGTAGGGCCAAGCGGTGGTGGAAAATCAACTTTCGCTAACCTATTGGCTCGATTCTATGATGTTACCTCAGGCGAAGTTTTAATAGACGGAAAACCTATTAAATCTTTAAAAACGAAGAGTGTGAGAGCCGCCATGGGAATAGTGACTCAAGACTCCATACTATTTAACGATTCTGTTCGACAAAATGTAGCTT
>CAJXOV010000196.1 GCA_913057815.1 uncultured Flavobacteriales bacterium | reverse complement strand
TTGAAAAAGGATATTTAGAGAATATTCTATCATCGGAGTATGCTATTCTAACAATTGGAGAACTAAGATCATCTGGTAAGTAAATAGAATTACCTTCTATATAATAATTTCCATTTTCATATCTATAGTAAGTTTCAGAATTTGAAGTGCCAAAATTAGCAGATGTTTCTAGGATATCCGCATTCGGAAAATTGGAGTTGTCATTTCCTGCAGATGGAGCCAGATTAAATATTTCACTTCCATCTCCAGAAAATTCAGATAGATCCCAGGTTTGATCCGCACCTACCACATCTTGAAAATCAGAAACATAAGACTGATTGATGTCTGTGTTGATGTGTAAAGTGTAGTTGCCATCAATAGTGGGAGCATTTTGAGGGTAAGTTATAGTAACTTGTGAAAGACCTATAAAACTTGTGTAAATAGCTAATGCTAAAAGGTAAAATGTTTTCATATTTATTTAGTTTAATTTGTGCTAAAATAGTAATTACAATTTATCAATATGTTAAATTAGAGAGCGTTGTGTGAGGTTCTAGTAATGCCTTTTATTTCTTTAACTATTGAGTCTCATTTTCAATTTAAACCTCTAACTATATTTGTCATAAACCAATACACCAAAATGAACCGATTAACCATCTTTCTAGCAGCAATTCTTGTTGCTTTTTCTACAGACATTGCAGCGCAGAAAAAGAATAAAAAAACTACTGAAGAAGAAAAGCCAACCTTTAGCTCTAGTCTAGTTTCAGGGCTTAATGTGAGAGGAATAGGCCCAGCATTAACTTCTGGTAGAATTGCAGATTTAGCAGTTAATCCGAGTAATCCTTTTGAGTATTATGTGGCTGTGGCTTCGGGTGGTGTTTGGAAAACTACCAATGCAGGAACTACCTACGAACCTATTTTTGATTCTCAGGGATCGTACTCTATTGGCTGTGTTTCTATAGCACCTTCTAATGAGCATGTGGTGTGGATAGGAACTGGTGAGAATAACAACCAGCGTTCTGTTGCTTATGGAGATGGTGTCTATAAATCTGAAGATGGCGGAGCGTCTTTTAAAAACATGGGTTTAAAGGATAGTGAGCACATAGGGAATATTCTGATTCACCCTACAGACCAAAACACGGTGTATGTAGCAGCTTATGGTCCATTATGGAGTGAAGGCGGAGAAAGAGGAGTATATAAAACTACAGATGGTGGAGAGAACTGGGAGTTAATTTTGGAGATTTCTAAAGACACTGGAGTTTCAGAAATAGCATTTGACCCGAGAAATCCTGAGGTGATTTATGCAGCAGCACATCAGAGAAGAAGACATGTGTACACCTATTTAGATGGTGGCCCAGAAACAGCTCTTTATAAAACTGAAAACGGAGGAAAAGACTGGAAAAAATTAGAAAACGGACTGCCAACAGGAGACAAGGGGAGAATAGGAATAGCGGTTTCTCCTGCTAATCCGGATGTGGTTTATGCCATAGTAAAAGCTACAGAAGGTGGTGGTTTTTTCAGATCTACTAACCGTGGGGCTAGTTTTTCTAAAATGAGCGATTACCAATCTAGCGGTAACTACTACCAAGAAATAATCTGCGATCCTTATGACGAGCATAAAGTGTTTTCTATGAACACATGGCTGCACCACACAGAAGATGGCGGAAAAACATTTAATAAAACCGGAGAGAAGTCTAAGCATGTAGATAACCACTGCATATGGATAGATCCGGAGAATACGGATCACTGGATAGTGGGGTGTGATGGTGGATTATACGAAACACATAACCACGCTAAAGACTGGGCTTATAAGCCTAACTTACCTGTAACCCAGTTTTACAGAGTGGCAATAGACCAAGCAGAACCGTTTTATAATGTATACGGAGGTACTCAAGATAACAATACTCAAGGTGGACCTTCTAGAACCTTAAACAATGCAGGAATCCTGAACCAAGACTGGATCATTACCAATGGTGGAGATGGTTTCAAGCCGCAGGTGGATCCTTCTAATGAGAACATCGTTTATGGCCAAGCGCAGTACGGATGGTTAATTAGGTACGATAAAAGTTCTGGTCAGCGTATGGGAATTCAACCGCAGCCTAGAGATGGAGAGGCAGCTTATCGTTGGAACTGGGATGCCCCTTTACTTATAAGTCCGCACAAGCCAGAAAGACTTTATTTCTGCGCTAATAAAGTATTTAAGTCTGATAACCGAGGTGATACTTGGGAAGTGATTTCTGAAGACCTTTCTAGAAACGAGGATAGAAACAAGTATGATATTATGGGCCGTGTGTGGGGAATAGATGCGGTGATGAAAAATAAATCTACCAGCATTTATGGAAACATAGTGGCGTTTGACGAGTCTGCTAAGAAAGAAGGATTGCTTTATGCTGGAACAGATGATGGGCTGATTCACAGTAAAGATGGAGACGGAAACTGGACTAAGATGAGTTCGTTTTCAGGGGTGCCAGATAGAACGTATGTGAACCAAGTGCTGGCTTCTATGCATGATGAAAACACGGTTTTCGCAGTGTTTAATAACCATAAAAATGGAGATTTTAAGCCATACATTCTGCGTAGCAATGACAAGGGCGGCTCATGGACATCTATAACAGGAAACCTACCGGAACGTGGTTCTGTGTATACCATAGCTCAGGATCATGTGAATAAAGATTTATTATTCGCAGGAACAGAATTTGGGTTGTTCTTTACGGTAGATGGAGGAAAAGAATGGACACAATTCACGAATGGAATTCCTACAGTGGCTATTCGTGATATCGCGTTGCAACGCAGAGAAAACGATGTAGTCTGTGCCTCTTTTGGAAGAGGGTTTTTCATAGTAGATGATTATACTCCACTCAGAGAATTAACGCCTGAATTACTAGAAACAGAAGCGCATATATTCAATATCAAAGATGCGCTGATGTATGTGGAAACTAACCCACAAGGCGGGAGAGGAAAGGGCTCACAAGGAGAAAGTGTTTACACAGCACCTAATCCAGACTTCGGAGCTACGTTTACTTATTACGTTAAAGAGAAGCCTAAAACACTGAAAGAGAAACGTCAGGAAGCGGAGAAAGACATTAAGAAAGACGGAGGAGATGTGTTTTATCCATCTGCTGAAGAAATAAGAGCAGAGGCAGAAGAAGAGAAGCCATACCTGTTATTCATCATAAAAGATGATGCAGGAAACGAGGTGAACAAGCTAAAAACTGGAGCCAAAAAAGGCATCAACAGAATGACATGGAGTTACCGTTATGCGACTACCAGCCCAGTTTCATTGAAAACAGAAGAAATAGGAAGGTACAGTTCTGCAGATGAAGGGCAGTTGGCACTGCCAGGAATTTATACTGTAGAAATTTGGCAAGCAGTAAACGGGCAGTTAAGCCAGTTAGCAGAACCTGCTAAATTCAACGTAGAATTACTAAACAACACCACACTTCCTGCAGCAGATAAAAGAGCATTACTAGCCTTCCAGAAAGAAGTGCAGGAGCTGAGACGTTCAGTTTACGGAGCTTCCACTGTAATAGGAGAAACAGAAGACCGATTAAAGCACATAAAAGGAGCAGTGCTGCAAGTGCCAGGAGTTCCATTGACATTAATGGAAGAGATAAAAGAGATAGAAGCAGAAATGACACAGCTGAAATACCAGATGTGGGGAGATTATGAAATATCCAAACACGAGTTCGAAACCAACAAGGGAATTCAGAGCATGGTAGGTTATGTAATTTACCAATTGTGGTACACCACATCAGCACCTACAGCCACACAGCGCGACCAGATTTCAAGAGCTAGAGCAGCTTACACACCTTGGTTAGCCCAGTTGAAAGCTCAGATTTCTAGGGTTGAGGTTTTGGAAGGGAAATTACTTGAGTTGAGAGCTCCTTATACTCCGGATAGGGGTGGGGATTGGAAGGAGGAGTAAAGGGATTTTAGAAGTACGATTTACGATTAATCTTATTTTAATGAAATGATTTCTAAGATTACAATTTCTATTAATAAAGAAATTAATGAGGTAGTTGAAATTTTGGCTAAGACCGAAGTGCCAGTTCGAGCTGATTATATTGCTCGTTGGCATAAAACTCAAAAGACAAAGTGCTTTACTTTCCGAATTGACAATTTTGGTTTAATTCCTACTTGGACTGCTAAATGTTATTTAAACCCGAACAGGGAAAATTCTAAAGTTCAATTGATAACATGGTTTTATCCTCCGTTTTGGAGCCTGCCTTTTTTGGCTTTTGTTTTAGGCGGATATATATACTCCGTTGTACAGTTTGGAATTCATAATTATGGCGCAGCTGGATTTTGGCCTTCTATTGTTGTTCCTTCTTTTCTTTTTATACTAATGTTGATTTTTTGGACTGTCATGGCCTATTTCAATAGCAAGAGACTTAAGAGAAAAATAGAAAAAGCACTTTCAATTTAGAGTTTTAAATTTCTCCCGCGCTTCTACCATTCGGCTAACGCTCAGGGAACAACCACCGCACTAGTAGAATATCCTATAAAACGAAATCCGCGCCCTGAGCGGCAGTCGAACGGGCAAATAATCGGAGACAAAATAAACTCCCACCCAAAGGCAACCTCACCACAAATTCTCTCGTCTTTGATATCGATTCTCCTAAGTGATGAATTTATCTAAATCCATATCGTCCCTTTTTCACTTGAAAAGTGAACTTAGTTTTCAGCTGAGTTCTATTCCTTTTCATGGAGAGTATAATCTGGAGAACCTTCCAGACCATTGTCACGCGCAATAATCTTAAATTTTAATTCACAGGTCTTAGGACCTTTTTTCTAAACTAGGGCTTAGCCCTCAAATACACATAACCATGACTAAATTCGCATGGGCAAATGAAGCCATCCTTATGGTCGATAGACTTTGGGAGGCCAATGATTACGCTAGAGGTAGAACAGTGCTTGAAGACATTTTGTACGAAGAGCCAGGATACGCTCCAGCGCATAATTACGCAGGATGGTATGCGATGTACCATTTAAATGACTTAAAAACAGCTGAAATGCACTTTCAATATGCATTGAAGTTCGATAGTACATTGGCTGTAGTTTACATACATTACTCTGAACTATGTTTTCGGACAGGAAACGTGAAAACGCTTTTAAGATTGATAAACATGTCTGAAAAAGTGGAAGAAGTAGATACAGCCAATTTGCTTAATGATTTAGGAAGGCTACATGAGTTGACAGGAAATTACCCTCATGCGGCACAATCCTATAAATCTGCTGTGTCACACACTATGAACAGTGAAGCTATAGATGTCATATTAGCTAACAGAAAAAGAGTAGTAAGAAAGTACCGATTATTCGGAGCTTGGTACTCTTGGTTATTATAATTAAATCCTCAGTTTGGCTGGGGATCTGTCTCTTATACACATCTCCGAGCCCACGAGACCTCTCTACATCTCG
>CAJXOV010000195.1 GCA_913057815.1 uncultured Flavobacteriales bacterium | reverse complement strand
CTCGTGGGCTCGGAGATGTGTATAAGAGACAGGTTAATGAGAGAAGAATCTAAGAAAGTAGTTCTAGATTTCAATCAACTCATGGCAGACACCCTTGGCAAGAAGGAACTAAGCCAGTTCCTGCTGACTATGGACAAATTAAACAAGCAAATAGATAACCAACTCGTGGAGTTACAATCTGAAAAAAATTAAATGAACAGACATATTAATAAGGTAGCAGTGTTAGGTTCTGGAGTCATGGGTTCCAGAATAGCATGTCATTTTGCGAACATCGGTTTGGAAGTAGTACTTCTGGACATACCACCCAGAGAATTAAATGATAAGGAGAAAGCTAAAGGAGCTGACCTTAATCATCCTGCAGTTAGAAATAGAATAGCAAATGAAAATTTTGCTTTTACATTAAAATCTAACCCGGCACCTTTATATAGTAAGTCTTTTGCAACGCGAATTACTACTGGAAACTTTGAAGATCACATGAATCTAATTTCAGATTGTGATTGGGTTATAGAGGTGGTAGTAGAAAGATTAGACATTAAGAAAATAGTATATGAACAAGTAGAAAAGCACAGAAAACCTGGAACGCTTATTACTTCCAACACTTCTGGAATTCCTATTAATTCTATGCTGGAAGGTAGAAGTGATGATTTCAAGAAGCACTTCTGTGGTTCTCATTTCTTTAATCCTCCTAGGTATTTAAAGCTACTCGAAGTAATTCCTACTCCCGAGACTTTACCAGAGGTTACTGAGTTTTTAATGGATTATGGTTCTAAGTATTTAGGAAAAACTACGGTTTTAGCTAAGGACACTCCAGCTTTTATCGCAAATAGAATCGGAGTATTTGGGATTCAAACGATTTTCCATCTGTCTCAAGAGATGGGATTAACTATAGAAGAAGTAGACAAACTTACTGGACCGGTATTAGGTAGACCAAAATCTGCAACTTTCAGAACTGCAGATGTAGTTGGACTAGACACCCTAGCTTTAGTGGCCAAGGGAGTTAAGGACAACTGCCCAAATGATGAGCAAAACGACTTATTTAAAGAGCCTGCTTTTATCACCAAAATGATAGAAAACAAATGGCTGGGAAGTAAAACCAAACAAGGGTTTTTCAAAAAGATTAAAGGTGAAAACGGAAAGAGTGAAATCTTAACTCTTGACCTAAACACTCTTGAATATAGACCTAAGCAGAAAGCAAAATTTGCAACGCTAGAAATGACTAAACCTATAGACGATTTAGTGAAGCGTGTGCCTATGCTATATAATGGACAGGATAAAGCGGGTGAGTTTTACAAAAAATCTTCTCATATGCTGTTTGGTTATGTGAGTCATAGAATTCCTGAGATAGCTGACGAACTTTATAAAATAGATGATGGTATGCGTGCTGGATTTGGCTGGGAAATGGGTCCTTTCGAAATGTGGGATGCTATAGGAATTAAAACTATACTAGATAAATCGGATAGTAAAATAGCTGATTGGGTAGCAGAAAATCATGCTGCTGGAATGGAAACCTTTTATAAGGTAGAAAATGGAGCTAAGCTTTTCTGGGATATTTCTTCCAAAAGCTACAGGGAAATCCCTGGTCAGCAGGATAAAATTACTCTAGCCAATTTAACTGGAGATAAGATTTTATGGAAAAACTCAGGAACTACGATTAAAGATCTAGGAGATGGAATACTGAATATAGAATTCCATACGAAGATGAATACTATAGGTGGTGATGTTCTAACTGGCTTGAATAAAGCTGTAGACATGGCCGAGAAAGATTATAGAGGATTGGTTATTTCTAATGAAGGTCAAAACTTCTCTGCAGGAGCCAATGTGGGAATGATATTCATGATGGCTGTAGAGCAAGAGTTTGATGAATTGGATTTTGCCATTAGAGCATTCCAAAACACAACTATGCGACTTAGACATTCTTCTATTCCTGTAGTAGCTGCTCCACATGGATTAACTCTAGGTGGCGGATGTGAAATTTGTCTTCATGTAGATAAGGTAGTAGCCAATGCAGAGACGTATATGGGATTAGTAGAATTCGGTGTAGGTCTTATACCAGGTGGAGGTGGAACTAAGGAGTTCACTAAAAGATTATCAGAAGAGCTTCATGATGGTGACATCAGAACTAACCAAATGAGAAATAGATTCCTGACTGTAGGTCAGGCTAAAGTTTCTACTTCTGGAGAAGAAGCTTTCGAGCTGGGTTACATGAGAAGAGGCATAGATGAAATAGCGGTCAGTCGTGAACATCAAATTTCTCAAGCCAAAGCTGCTTGTAAACTTTTAGCAGATAAAGGATACACTCAACCAGCCAAAGACAAGTTTAAAGTATTAGGCAAAGAAGCTTTAGGAATAGTTTACGTAGGAGCCCACAGTATGAAAAGTGGAAAATACATTAGTGAACATGACCAGCTGATTTCTGAAAAACTAGGATTCGTAATGTGCGGAGGAGACCTTAGTCAAATTACAGAAGTAAGCGAACAATATGTTCTGGACCTAGAAAGAAAAGCATTTTTAGAATTATGCATGGAGCGTAAGACTTTAGAGAGAATGCAGTCATTAATACAAACAGGTAAAATCTTAAGAAACTAATCATGGACGCTTATATAATTAAAGGATATAGAACAGCAGTAGGAAAAGCGCCTAGAGGACTTTTCCGAAATATGCGCGCAGACGATTTAGGTGCACGTGTGGTACAAAAATTAATGGCCGAAGTGCCCAATTTAGACCCGAACAGAATAGATGATGTGATAGTAGGTAATGCTACTCCTGAGGCTGAACAAGGATTAAACATAGGAAGAATGATTTCTCTTATGGGATTAAATTCTGAAACAGTTCCAGGTATGACAGTGAACAGATATTGTTCATCTGGTTTAGAAACTATAGCTATAGCTAGTGCTAAGATTCATTCTGGAATGGCCGACTGCATTATAGCAGGTGGAGTTGAAACCATGTCCCCTATCCCATTTGGTGGTTGGAGATTGGTTCCTAACGCTAGCGTTGCAAAGCAAAACCCTTCATGGTACTGGGGAATGGGATTAACTGCAGAAGCAGTAGCTAACGATTATAATATTTCTAGAGCAGACCAAGATGAATTTGCTTATCACTCTCAAAGAAAAGCCGCAGAAGCTATTCAGTCTGGAAGATTCAAAGATGATATCCTACCTATAGAGGTAGAAGATATTTTCTTAGATGACAACGAGAAAAGACAAGTAAAAACCTACACTGTAGATACAGATGAAGGTGTAAGATTAGGAACTACTGAAGCTGCATTATCTAAACTAAGACCCGTGTTCGCACAGGGAGGTTCTGTTACTGCCGGTAACAGTTCTCAAACTTCTGATGGAGCAGCTTTCGTGATGATAGTTTCAGAACGACTTTTAAAAGAATTAAACGTAGAACCTATAGCTAGACTAAAAAGCTACCAAGTAGCTGGACTAGAACCTAGAATTATGGGAGTAGGACCTATTTATGCTATTCCTAAAGTGTTAGACCACGCAGGAATGAGCTTAAAGGATATAGATTTAATAGAACTAAACGAAGCATTTGCTAGTCAGTCTCTAGCGGTAACACGTAAGTTGGATTTAAATCCAGACATAGTAAACGTGAATGGAGGAGCTATAGCTTTAGGTCATCCACTAGGATGTACTGGAGCTAAACTCACCGTGCAAGTATTAAATGAGCTAAGAAAAAGAAAGCAGAAACACGGTATGGTTACCATGTGTGTGGGAACAGGACAAGGAGCGGCTGGAATTTTCGAATTATTAAACTAAGACAATGACAAATAACCCTGATAAAATGGACGAGCAAAAAGCAATCACAGGAGGAGAGTTCCTCATTAGAGATGTGAAACCAGAAGAAGTCTTCATTCCGGATGAATGGACTGAAGAACAGAAAATGATGGAGCAGATGTGTATGGATTTTGTGAACCAAGAGATAGTTCCTCATCTAGACAGAATAGATTCTATGGAAGAAGGATTAATGGAATCTATAGTTACTAAAGCTGGTGCTCAAGGTCTATTAGGGATTTCTGTTCCTGAAGAATTAGGCGGAATGGGCATGGATTTTAAAACATCTATGCTGGTTACAGAAGCTTTAGGTCAAGGTCATTCTTTTTCTGTGGCCTATGGAGCTCATACAGGAATAGGAACTTTGCCTATTCTCTATTATGGTAATGAAGCACAAAAAGCCAAGTATATACCTAAACTAGCTACTGGAGAATGGAAAGCATGTTATTGTTTAACTGAGCCTAGTTCCGGATCAGATGCCAATAGTGCTAAGACTAAAGCTGTTCTTTCAGAAGATGGAAAAACATATACCATCAATGGTCAGAAAATGTGGATTACTAATGCAGGTTTTGCTCATGTATTCACTGTGTTTGCTAAGATTGGAGATGATAAAAATCTCTCTGCTTTCATTCTAACAAAAGAAATGGAAGGAATCACTTTAAATCCCGAAGAAAAGAAAATGGGAATTAAGGGTTCTTCTACTCGTCAGGTATTCTTCAATAATGTTCAAGTACCTGCAGAGAATCTTCTTTCTACGCGTGGCAATGGTTTTAAAATAGCTGTGAATATTCTGAATATTGGAAGAATAAAATTAGCTGGTGGTGTATTAGGAGGAAGTAAAGGAGTTATAGATGATGCGGTAAATTATTCTAACGAGAGAAATCAGTTCGGAAGACCTATTTCTAAATACGGAATGATAAAAGAGAAAATTGCTAGAATGTCAGTAAAATCTTTTGCATTAGAATCTGCTGTATATAGAGCTACACAAAATATAGATGATGCTATAGCTTCCTTAGAAAAAGGAGGAATGGAAAAAGGAATTGCTACGCTGAAGGGAATAGCCAGTTTTGCTCCTGAATGTGCAATTCTTAAAGTATTCGGTTCGGAAGTATTGGACTATACTGCGGATGAAGGTGTTCAAATTTTTGGTGGAATGGGCTATAGCGCAGAAACCAGAATGGAAAAAGCCTATAGAGATGCTCGTATCAATAGGATCTTTGAAGGAACAAATGAAATCAACCGTATGTTAACGGTAGACATGATTCTGAAAAAAGCTATGAAAGGTGAGCTTGATTTAATGGGTCCAGCAATGGCTGTGGCAGGAGAATTGACTTCTATCCCAGACTTCGGTTCGGCTCCAGAAACAGTTTTTGACGAGTACAGAGGTTATGCTAAGAATTTCAAAAAAACTGTTCTTATGATGGCCGGTGCAGCTGCACAAAAGTTCACTATGAGCTTGGCTAAAGAACAAGAGATTTTAGGAAACATAGCAGACATGACTATTCAGACATACGTGGCAGAAAGTATACTTCTACGTGTAGAAAAGTTAGCAGGAAGAAAAGGTGGAGAATCTGCTGTAGAAATTGAAATTGCCTTAATGAAATCATTCTTCTTCGAAGCAGCAGAAG
>CAJXOV010000194.1 GCA_913057815.1 uncultured Flavobacteriales bacterium | reverse complement strand
CGAGATGTAGAGAGGTCTCGTGGGCTCGGAGATGTGTATAAGAGACAGTCATGAGCCTCATAGGTATGGTTTTTTCTTAAATAATATGGATTAAATTTACTAACGTTGAAATCCATTAATTAACCATTTGCTTCCATGAGATTTAAATTATTCTTTACTTTTCTTTTTATTACTGGATGTTCATTAATGTGTTTTGCTACGCATAACTTAAGTGGTGAGATCACTTATAAAAAGTTGTATCCAAACAATCCGGAGAACAAAGAATTCGAGGTTATAGTATATACTCAAACAGACTCATCTGCACCTGCTGATAGGCCATATTTAAATATCTTATTTGGTGATGAAAATTGGCTTTCACCTCAGGATAGCATAGAGCGAGTAGATTTTTATACTGAAGGAAATATAAAGTATAACACATATAAAGCCTTTCATACCTATTTAGATATTGGAGAGTTTTTAATTCAGATTGAAGATCCAAATAGGTCTGGAGGAGTGTTAAATATGGAGGAATCTATCAACCAGGCTTTCTTTTTTGAATCTAAGCTGAGGGTTACAAATGATGCCGTAACGACCAATGAAAATTCTGTAGTTATTCTTAATACTCATGTTCCTGCTGCATGTATAAACGACACTTGGACATATAATGTAGCTGCTTTTGATATTGATGGAGATTCTCTAGGATATGAATTGGTGCCTTGCAAAGGGTTGGATGGACTTGATATTAACTCATGGAGTTTACCAGACCAAATTCCAGGCTTTACTTATAATGGAGATATGTATTTGTATACTGACGGAACTATCTTTTGGGAAATCCCTCTTATAGCTGGGTCTTATAATATCGCTTTAAAAATAACTGAGTACAGTCAAGGAGTAGAAATTGGGTTTATTGTCAAAGATTTTACTATTGTGGTGAATTTATGTTCTCAGATTCCAACTGAGTTTTCTGAATTTGTACAGGATATTTCAGTGTACCCATGGACAGAAATTGAGTTTACGGTAGCTACGGATGACTTGATGCAGAATCCCACAATTCTGTCCTATGGTGGGGTTTTGGCCGAGATTTATAATGCGGCAAGTTTTGACGTTTCTAATGAACTGGATCAAGTCGTAGGGACATTTAATTGGACACCAAACTTCGGTGATATTCGAGAACAGCCTTACTTAGTAGTTTTTAATACAGGATATATTAATGAAAATGATTGGATAGGGAGTGAGGGAACAGAAGTAGTACAAATAACTGTATTGGATCCGGGAGTAAATTCTATTCAGTCAATAGAAAATTCTGGAATAAATATCTTTCCTAATCCAACTTCTAATTTAGTGACATTAGAAGTGGCTAGGTCGGAGGAACAAGCGTATAGCCTATCTAACTCATTAGGAGAAAAGCTTATTTCTGGTGTTGTAACTCAGAAAAGTCAAGTTATCGATATTTCTAGTCTTTCAGCTAATGTGTATTATTTAAAAATAGAGAATAGTGTAATTCGGTTGGTGAAGACGAATTAATTCGATAGAAGCCTTGTGTAAGAGCTAGTTGTCGGTTGCGTTTTTCAGCTAAGATGCACTATGAAAAAGACCTAGCGAAGTTGAATTCTACTGACTTTTGTTTAATCGTAAGGCTAGAAAGAAAATTTTAAATCCTAGTTTTTCAGATTCTCCAATTATATTAAAACCAAACTTTTTATAGATTGCTAGATTTTCTTCGGTAGTAGTTTCAGTATATATTGTTATTGGTTCATCGTCATAGGTTTTTAGTAATTCCATGATCATTCTTACGCATGTTCCTTTTCCGTTTACACTGCTGTGAGCTGCCATGGCTGAAGGATAAACATGAAATTTGTCAGTATGAAAACTATCTATGAGTTTTTGGCGCTGTACGATTCTTGGAATATTAAGGAAGCCAATACTGTGGTAAACCGTTTTGAGTTTCTTTAAAAATAGTTTCAAAGAGTATTTCTTATTAGGAGATCTATCAACCAGGATGCATCCCATTTCATTGCTTGCTATGTATATTTCTCCTGTAATTATACTTCTATCAAATAAATAGTTAAAAAGATGTTTGGCGCGCTCTTCTCTATTGTGCTCACCGCGGATGAAGTAATTGAGAGAATTTCCATCAGTGATATCCATAAAGGCAGACAAAAGGATGTCAACAACTAGCTTTTTATCTGATTTTACAGCTCTTCTCATGAATTATTTACAGGATGATTTTTATTATTTATTCTTCAATTAGTTGAGCGTAAGACTAAGTATGCATCTCTCTTGCCTTTCAGATTCCCTCTAATTTAGAGTGACAAATATGAGGACACATCCCTTATATGAAACCTCGGACTTAGATTTTTTTTGATAATTTTTGACATTTGCTCTTTTTGTTATTGCACCGCTTAGTCAGGTGGTTTAGCTATAATATTGGTTGATTTGTTAGGAGTAAACCAATCAATTTCATATCTGACATTTGATTATTTTACTGAATGTTTACATTGTTTTACAAAGTGAAAGATTAGTCTGGGGTTAATAGTCCGATATTTCATGAAAACTGTATTCTGATTTTCTTTAAAACCTCAGTTTACCTAAAACCAAAAAGTAATGCTAAAGAGAAATGTTGTTTTGTTAGTGGTGATTATGAGTGTATTGTTTTTTAATTCATGCGGACAGGAGAAAGTTTTAGAAATTGAAAATGACATCACTGAAAGTGTGCATGAGTCTGTTGAAATAAAGAATGCAGATCCGCATTATTACAGTGGCTGGTTTTGCCCTGATAATCTAGGTGGATTTCCGCCTGCAGATATTCAAAGTTTGAATTTAATACCAGTTGTCAATGATAGACTACCAACAAAAGAAGAAACTGAAAATGGAACTTCCTTAATGTATTTCGACCCAGCAGAAGTTGAAAATGCTATTCCCCTGGATATGACTCTACCTAAAGTAGCTAGAATTCATTCGGGTCATAATAACATCAAAGAATTGATAATTGTAATTCAAGCTGTGGTTATAGATACAGATACTGTAGTTGGTTATCGCTTCGTGAATGGCGGGAATGGTTCTGCTTGGCTAAGTGAGGTTGACTTCCTTTCCGATCAAGAACTTAAGAATGTTGGGCCAACTCCTTATGTGTTTCTTGAGACAGAGATTAAAGCATCAAAGAAAGAAGTATGGGAGGCCATTAGTAGTACTCAGTATGCCAAAGAGTTAGGTGTGAAATTTCATGTAAAGGAATTTTTTGAAACAGAATGGAAAGATGATTCTGTAGCTTATTTAAATATGAGTACTAACTCAGTGAATGCTACAGGAACAATTTCTGATGTGTATGGGAATTTGTATATGCATGTAGATTATATGTATGACAATTTTCATTTCAATGAGAAAATCTTAGTTATAGAAGATTCAGAAACGAAAACATCAAGAATCCAATTTGTTTCAGGGCCTTACCCGAATGAAATAGACCTAAGCACAGAAAAATGGGAGAGGTGGTTTCAATCCGTTAAGGAGCTTAGTGAAGAAAAATAGGGTAATTTGCAATAGGATAAACTAGCATTCGCTAACTGCTAATTGATTACGTTTATAAGTTTCCAGTCTAATCCGTTTATAGGATTTACTTGTTCCTCATATGATTTAGTTGAATCGAACAAAAAACTTTCATCTACGATATACGGATTTTCAATTTCAATACTCTCTACATTGAAAACATGGCTACTTGAAAAGTATAAAAGCTTATCATCTTTAAATGCCATCTTGTCTTTTAGTTTAATCTTGGAGTTGTAGACTATGTTTTGAGGATACCATAATTCGTTTTGAATTTGGTTGTTGATTTTCACATCATTTTCAAAACCTGTGATATTGATTCCTGTTTTGCTTTTGATAATGGGCCTTATCAATCCAGGTATATTTACATCTTCATGGTAATCCAGTGAAACAATAGCCATGCTTTCGCTATCGAGATATAACGTTCCTGTATAAGTGAACATTAACATGATCTTTTTGTCATTGTGGAAATGTATAGTAATCAACTCTCTGTCATCTACAAATGAAGGTTTTCCTAAGGTAAATTCTATTTTCTCCATATTGTATTCATCAAAAATTGGTAGTGAAACTAACTTTTGAAATGTGTTAAGCACATAGTCTGGTCCAATTCCAGAGGCGAATGGATTAGATTCTACCTCTTCTTCATTTTCGTCTGTTTCTGTTGATTCTGTCTGGCTCAGTTCTTTTTCATCTCTTTTGGCTTGTTTCTTTTCGAGTTTATTTAGTTTCTTTTTGACTTTCTTATTATCAATCATACTCATATCTACTTCTACACCATTGTCTGAGAACCTGTGGAGTATGAGTTGACTCTCGTTAGTTAAAGTTGTGTCAGAATAATTTGGATAATACGTTCTGAACACCGCTTCATTTTTCTTGATGTTCCTATCTGGAGAAAGCTCGGTAATGTTACTGCTGGAAAAATAAGCTTGAGTGCTAAACGGTAGGTTTGTGATATTAGATTGGTGTTTTAGAAGAGCTTGTTGCACATATTCCAATGCGCTTTTAGGCATGACTATAGCTTCTGTCAATTGGTTTTCCCATAAATCTAGTTCTATCCTGAGAAATTCAGTTTTATCGCTTATTTCTACAACTTTGGTCAAGTAGCCAATTGAATTGATGGAAATCGATTTAGTTTCATCATTCACATTAATCTGAAATTCACCATTTTCATTGGCTAGTGATCCATTTATTTCATTTGTAATTCCAACATGAGAAAAGGGGATAGGCTTGTTGTCAGATGAATCTATAATTACACCTGAAATAATTCTGTTCTGAGCCAATAGCAGCTGACTAGTGAATATAAATAAAGTAATTAGCAGTGAACTTTTAACGGAAAGGGTATTCATAGATAGATAATTGATTAAATGAAATTATTTCTAAAAGCATGACGAACTTCTGATGTGTTTAGTTACTTTATAGCAATTATAGTTTGAAAATAATAGTGCATAAAAAAAGCCTCTCATAAATGAGAGGCTTTAAAGTCTTAAAACTTACTGTATATATTCTTATAGAACGCTTACGTTAGTTGCATTTAATCCTTTTGGGCTTTCTTCGATGTCGAAGCTAACTTTATCTCCTTCAGTGATATCACCGTTTAAGTTGTTAGCGTGTACGAATACATCTTTACCTCCGTCTTCTGGAGTGATGAAGCCAAAACCTTTGGCATTGTTGAAGAATTTTACTGTTCCGTTACTCATAATATTATTTTATTTATTGTGCAAATGTCGTGGAGATATGAATACAAACAACAAAATCACTAAAAATTTATTTAAAGTAAATCTTCAAGTGCTTTCTCCAGAGTAGGAAATTTAAATTCGAATGAGGTTTTTTCAATCTTATCAGCAGAGACTCTACCTGTCTCTTATACACATCTGACGCTGCCGACGAATAGA
>CAJXOV010000193.1 GCA_913057815.1 uncultured Flavobacteriales bacterium | reverse complement strand
GGCAGCGTCAGATGTGTATAAGAGACAGATCTAGTTCTAATGGTTTTTTAGCTCTAGGCCCTATAACTACCTTGGTAGAAACTTCATGCTCATCCAGAAGTGGCTTTTTAGCCATTTGTGCCGGAAGAAATTGAATTTGCTCCCATTTAGGTAGCGTATTTCTGTCTACTCCCATAGCCGAAGTAAATCCATGATGGCCTATGTTTTTCAGACCATTTTCAGCCAGTTCTTTGATATATCCCGTGTAAGGTTCAGTATCCTCAGCATGTGTATCTGCATATTCACCTTGGTAGCTATCTCTATTAAAAGGTTGCGGATGTTGCGTTGCAAAGGCTTTTATCTCCTCTTCATCTATTAAAAGATCGTCACCGTCTATATGCGTTGTGAATTTATGAAGGACTTCATTGTTATTGTACTCACTTACTCCAGTATCATAACGGTAATCCCACCCATGTAATCCACAGATTAGATTATCTCCCTCTATATGACCATCGGCCATGAGTGCTCCTCTATGCAAGCATCTACCATATAAAACAGAAATATCTTCTGCGTCTTTAACGATTACCAAATCCACATCATTTACCAATGCATGTGCTGGCTCTTTATCCTTTAATTCCGAGATAGAATATATTTTCTTCATGTTTTTTATTTCTTCTTTAATTACTATACACTAGATGAAAACTGTACTCTGATGCATAAGTTTCTTTCGTTTAAGGAGCTTTGAATTTACTATCAACTTTTGGGAATTTCATCACAGAAAAGAAAGTGGATTCAATTTCCAAATCCTAAGACAGCTATGATAAAATTGAGTTGAAAATTCATTTATCAAGCTAATCTTTAAAGACCATGTGTTACGATTAATTCTCTTGTCCTTTCCTGACTGCTTATCGATTCTTGGTTCTTTGACAATTGCCGATAATTGTTCTCAAGTTTAGAGTTTAAGATTCTTCCTTTCACGTTATCATTCAATTGCATTGATAAATATGCCTTAAGAAACTGCTTGTGATTCTCATTAGAAACAGGAAATGCTACTTCTACTCTTCTGTCTAAATTTCTTGTCATAAAATCTGCAGAAGAACAGTAAATTTCATCATCGCCATTATTCAAAAAGTAATAACATCTAGCATGCTCTAAATACCGATCTACAATGCTAATTACCCTGATGTTTTCACTTTGTTTCTTAACTCCTGGAACTAAACAGCAAATTCCTCTTATGATTAAATCCACTTTTACTCCAGCCTTGCTAGCCTTATAAAGTTTCAAGATCAATTTAGGATCTTCTAAACTGTTTAATTTGATTAGGATATATCCTTTTTTTCCACTTTGTGCTATGGCTATTTCACGATCTATTTTACGCTCTACTGATTTCCTGAGCACGTTTGGTGAAGTTAATAATGTCTTAGTCTTTAGCGAAGGAGTGTTACCCGTTAAAAACAAGAATAGATGACTTAGTTCTTTATTTATGGATTTATCCGCTGTTAAAAGTGAGAAATCCGCATAAATTTCAGCACTTTTTTCATTGAAATTACCTGTTCCTAAATGAGACACCGCAGGGATTTTACTTTTTTCAGAAAACTCAATTCTAAAGACCTTAGCATGAACTTTTAGGTCATTAATTTCTTCATAAACCTGAGCTCCTGCTTTTTTTAATCTTTCGTTCCAGTAGATATTAGAGCTTTCATCAAATCGGGCTTTTAACTCTGTGAAGACTATAACTTCTTTTCCGTTTTTCACGGCCTGTTCTAGGTGTTGGCAAATCTTAGACTCTTTGGCCACTCGGTACAAAGTAATTTGAATTTTGGTGACCTCAGGATGCACAGCGGCTTCTCCTAAAAGCCTCACTACATTACCATAATCCTGGAAAGGAAATACCATAAAGACATCTTCAGATAACACTTTATCTATTATGCTATTACTAGATAGGGCTTTTACTGCAAGTGGTTCTATTTCTTCATAATACAGTGAAGGATTATCTATTTTAGGAAACCCAAAAAAGTCATAAAAATTATGATAGCGCCCTCCTGGAATAAGAGCATCAGTATCTAAGGACGCTTTTCTAAGAATTTCATTAAGATGCTTGTATGGAATTAGCTCATCAAACAGAAGCCTGGAAGCTTTACCTGTTTCTCTTTTAGATAATGAGGCCTGAATTTTATTCTTTATATCGGCATCAAGTGCTTCATCTTCTAAATATAGTTCAGCATCTCGAGATATTTTAATGGCATAAGCACCTTCAAACTCATTTGGAAAACAGCGCTCTTTTAACCCTACTCTCAAAATATCATCTAATTGAAAAATAACATCGTTCTTATCGATTTCTGTCTGGAAGAATCGACCAAATTGGGCGTAATCGATTTCTAGAAGATGATATTTATAGGCCGTTCTTTTTTTAGTTATGACAAAGAAATAGACCGTTTGATTGTTTAAGAACAAATTTGTCTTTTTCGTTATTCTTTGAACCACAACCTCTTCTCGAATAGAATCAAAGTATTGCAACGCGAACTTAGCATGAGACTTTTTTAGAATGTCTCCTAATTCAATCCCTTCTTCATGCAATGCTCGTGTGATCGTCTTATTATACAGCTTTCCGAATCGTGCTTGCTGTTTTTCTACTGTCTTATAAACTTCATGTAGAATATCAACAGGTGTAGCTCCAAACTTGTTAGGACTATTGTATTTAATGGACACGTAATTTCTCTGTCTAGCTACTCTTACCTTATAAAATTCTTCAAGGTTTGAAGAGAAAATGGCTAGGAACTTCAAACGCTCTAGAAGGGGATTATTACCATCTTCAGCCTCTTGAAGAACTCGCTCATTAAATGATAGCCAGCTTAAGTCTCGATCAATAAATTTATTTTTATTCATTTTTACATGTATCGATAAGTGACAACTAAAAACATTAAGGTTGATAAAATCATTCCTATGGCAAATGTGACATAAGTGGCACTTAGCCATTTATACTTTCGATTTAAGACTTTTCCTAAATAGAACAAATCCCTGTTCATACTGTTATAGAGATAATCAGGGTCTTTCATTAGCTCTGTCATTCCCCATTCGAAAGTTTCTATATCCATAGCGTGGAAGTTTCCGAAGAAGAGTAAGTTCCCTTTTTTGTCCAAGATTTCTTGTTTACTAAGATGACCATGAGTTACTTTAGGCCGGGTGGATAGTGTAGCAAAGATTATAGATAGAACACTGGTAAGCACTAATATTAGAGTTGGAAATATCATAAGAAATCCGCCTTCGGTAGTTGGAGGATCGCTTCCGAGTAGAAAAGATAGAATCAATGCGTTTACACTGAGCATAATGTTAGCCTTGTTGTCAGCTATTTTACTCAGTTGTATGTGATTTCTTAATGAAACTCTATAGGCCGTTTCCCTCCCTTTTTCAGCACCTGACAAATTACTCTTGACAGTTTTACTTTTCTTGCTTTTTTTCTTCTTCTTTTGAGTGTTTGTAGTTTCTTCCATTTGTAGAAGGGCTCTTAATTGAGTTAGGTTTTTTGCTTTTTGTTCGCCAAATAATTCTTCGGCAGTAGGTGTATAGAACTTATGGTTGGACAGGAAGTCAAAGTTCATCTGAAACCACTCACTGTCTGACATTTCTTTCCCATCACAAACTTTCCATTCTTCCCTTAATTCTTCAGATTTTGCAGAATAATCATCTGAACCTATATGGCCTAAATCGGCATCCTTAATAATCTTCTCTAATAAAGTAGTAGGTTGAACACCCATTTTAGTGACTAGAATTAAAGATTTTATGACACTTTTTAATTCAGGCTTGTAGTTATGCTTGTCTAAAAAACCTGCAGCAATTTTATAACTGGCTTCTTCATGTTCTTTAGGATCTTGTAAATAACCTACATCATGAAACCAAGCCGCTATTATAATAGACTCTTTATCCTCACCAGTTACTCCTTCACCTTCAGCGATAGATTTGACTTTATCTACTACACCTATAGTATGACTCAGGTTATGGTATTTCAGGCTACTACAGGCCTCATCTGTAAGTGTTTCTTCAATAAACAGTTTGATTTTTTCTATCATAACTTTGATTTAATCTTATCAATATACTTATTACTTGCTTTTCTTTTCTAGCCATTTCCTCGGTGGCACTAAAAAGATTCCTGCTTGAATATAGAGTGCATCTTTCAGTTGATTCGTAATTAAAGGAGTTGTTCGTTCTAGAAATGCATTTTTTTCAGAAAGTCTGAAATTAATATTTGTTCTAGCCCCTACACCGCATGTTACCCAAAAAAAATCGTGTATCTCCCGCTCATAAGTAAGAGACAGATTTAAACTTGCCTTCTCAAAGTATAAACGTTCAGGAGAATGTTCATTTATGGTAACATAATATTTGTCACCAGTAATTTTAGGAGAAAGCATTAGTATATTCTTTTGGTTAAACATATACCTGAACTTTGCTGATACCGGTAAGAGTATATCCATGCTCCATTTATCGTTTAAAATTCTGCTGTATGCTACTATTGGATAGACAGCCTGCCTACCAAACGCATAACTATAACTCAATCCTAAACCCCAAGTTAGTGTCCTTGATGCCTTTTTCCCATAGAGCATTGTAGCAGATGCCCTAGATTGCTCTCTATAAGAATCATCGATAAAGTCACTGCTGAGTCTATAGCTCAATCTAGATACAAAATACTTATCTCCTTTTAGTGGCTTGATGACATATAACTTGGCACCAATCATTTGTAAATCTCTGTCATCTAGATAATTTTGAAACGAGTTATCTAAACTTTGCGAGTTATCAAAGCTAAACTCTTCCATTTCATACTCCAATCCTAAAGTAACCGAGAGCTTTTTATTAAGAATAAGAGGTCCTTTTAGCTTAAGGCCTAATCTTCTATTGTTATTTACTGAATTGTCGAATTCTTCTTCTGAATCTTTATACTTTGTAGTCAAATCATATCCTAAAACTCGAGTATAATTAAGTTCTAGTCCTTTAGGCCGAGGCAATCCCTCTAAGGATGGAATACAATATCCAGATTCATCACATATACCATTCATATACATGGAATCATTATGCATAGTTTGACAAACCAAATTATTTGCCGACAGTAAAATTCCAATAATAATTATGTATCTCATACGACTGAATTATAATAGGACTTCAAAGTTTTTAATTCCTTTTCGGCCATTCTGCTTAGAATGAACAATGGGGGTTTTTGACCGAAAATTCTAGCTAATATATGAGTCTTTTTAGTGTAGAAAAATGAAATTATTATTCGTGTACTATGTTCATCAATCTTTTCCAGTATGGTTTCTTTCCGAAGTCTTTTGAAAATAGGAATATTTGAATAATCCTCTATCATTGATATTTTATTTTCTTCTTTAGAAACTCCAGTAGTTACGACCTGTCTCTTATACACATCTCCGAGCCCACGAGACCTCTCTACATC
>CAJXOV010000192.1 GCA_913057815.1 uncultured Flavobacteriales bacterium | reverse complement strand
TCTACACCTCTCTATTCGTCGGCAGCGTCAGATGTGTATAAGAGACAGCAGTTGAGTTTAGTGTTAAAATGTCTCGTCCAGACCGCCAACAACATCAAAGCCTCTTAGAAATAAGAGGCTTTTTTTTGGCCTAAACTTTCAAAGTTCGGTTATACAATACTTATAAATCGTATTCTTTACTATATTCATGTTATGAAAATGCTGAATACTAATTGCCTACTGCTCTTGATGTTAATTAACTTCCAAAGTTATTCTCAAGACTACTCTATAGCTCGAGAATGGAATGAATTAAATCTTTATGGCTTAGACAGATCTTTTTTTAGACCCACTGTAAATACCAGAAATCTGTGGCATGTAAGCACAGGAATGTATGATGCATGGGCTGCTTACGACCAAGTCTCGGATCCATATTTTCTTGGGAATATTGTGGGTGAATATGAAACTACCTTTACTGGAGTAGCTATTCCTCCAACTGAACAAGAAATTATTTCTGCCCAGGAAGAAGCTATCAGTTATGCGGCATATAGAATTATGTCTTACAAATTTGAAAACCTTCCTAGCACCAATGAAATAGAAGTTTTGGCAGCTTTAGATTCACTTATGGATGTTCTAGAATACCCTATTTCTATAACCTCAACAGATTATGTAAATGATGGCCCGGCCGCACTTGGGAATTACATCGCAGATAATATTATAGCTTTTGGGTTACAAGATGGAGCATTCGAAGAAGACGGGTTTGACAATCAATATTATGAGCCTGTAAATGAAGAATTAGTCACACAATTTGATGGAAATCCGAATATGACTGATCCAAATAGGTGGCAACCTTTGTCGTTAGTAATTGCTACAGATGCCCTAGGCAATCCTCTTCCTATCTATACTCCAAAATTCTTAAGTGCAGAATGGGGAAATGTCATTCCATTTTCTCTGAATGAAGAAGAAATAACGCTTTATGCTAGAGATGATAATTTCTATCAGGTATATATGGATCCAGGAATTCCTCATCTGTTAGACGAGGTAACAGAAGAATCTGGACTAAATGATTCTTATAAAAAAGAATTTGTTATGCCAGCCATTTTCTCGGCTCTTCTGGACCCTGCAGATGGGGTTATGATGGACATCTCTCCTTCATCTATTGGGAATATTCCAAATGTAACTGATTATGAAAACTACTATGATTTTTTTGAAGGAACAGATTCTAGTTTAGGTCATGAAACAAATCCTTTCACTGGATTGGAATATGAGTCACAAATCGTTCCTCGTGCAGATTACGCGAGGGTTATAACTAATTATTGGTCTCCCGCTTACCAGAAACCTTCATCTCAAATTTGGTTTAACATTCTAAATGCTGTAAGTAATCATCCTGAGCATGAAAAAAAATGGAAAGGTGAAGGAGAAGTCCTATCCGATTTAGAATGGGATATTAAAAGCTATTTCACACTCGGTGGTGCCATGCACGACTGTGCAATTGCCGCCTGGAGCGCCAAGGGATGGTACGATTACCCCAGACCTATTTCTGCCATAAGATTTATGGGAGATCAAGGACAAAGTTCAGACATCACATTGCCTAATTATAGTCCATCTGGGCTACCGCTAATTCCAGATTACATAGAATTAGTAACTACAGATGCCCCATTGGTGGGAGCAGACCAAGAACACATAAATAAACTAAAAATAAAATCATGGAGAGGAAAAGATTACCTCGATCAAATTAATTTATTCGGAGGGATAATTGACGGTGTGCAAGACAGCACAGTAGCAGGTGTAGGATGGATTTTATCTGAAGATTGGTGGCCTTATCAGAGGTACTTGTATACATCTCCTCCATATGGAAGTCATGTATCTGGTGCGGCTGCATTTTCTCATGGTGCTGCAGAGGTTCTAGCTCAAATTACTGGTGACGAGTACTTCCCTGGTGGTTTAGGGTCTGCTCCTATAGAGATGAACACTTTCCTATCATTTGAAGAAGGTCCTACGGTAAACATGGAACTCCAATGGGCTACTTACAAAGACGCTGCACACCAATCTAGTTTGTCTTTTATTTATGGTGGAGTTCAAACAGCGAATGGGGTTATCAAAGGAATGGACTTAGGAACTGAAATAGGTGAATCCTCACTAGATTATGCAGAAAATTTCATAACTCCAATCATACCCGAAGGGATTTCTCATGCAGTCAATACAGATTTAATTAATGATGATTTCGCAGGTAATGAGTTTACCTTAAGCATCTTCTATAATAACCCTATGAACGAAGATTCCTCTCCAATGCTGAATTTCAACAATGATTTGAGTCAAACTTTAACCCTTTCCGATGAAATCTGGATTTCTGATACAGAGTTTCAATGGACTTATTCCACTCAAGATGCCAATGAGACTTTTCCAAATATTCAAGGAGTCATTTCTGGAGCAGAAAGTGAAGAAGGTATATCTCAGTTAGATTACTCATTTGATGGAACCTTCTCTATCGATACAGAAAACCCTATCGTTCTTAGCGATTCCTTCTCTGAATCTATAATTAATGACCTCAGCACTGGAAGCCAGTTTCAGGTAATTCTCTCTTTCAATGAAACTATGGACCAAGCGAATAATCCTATTCTAAACTTCATTCCCCAAATCCCTAGTTCACTCTCTGAAAATGCAGACAATCAGTGGATTTCTCCCCAGGAATACCAATTCGTTTATGACATCTCAGATGGTGAAGATGAAATGATACTTAGCAGTATCTACTCCCAAACGACAGACTTGGCTGGAAATCTAGCTGTTAATTACTTCTCTATAGAAGAAGTATTGATAGATAACAGAAATCCTCAAGTAACTGTTCTAGCCAATACTTATGACGTAACAGAAGAAAACATTGGAGAAAATGGATTTGAGCTATTTATCATTTTTGATGAAAACATGGATAACAGTATAACTCCTACAGTTACTTTTCCTGAAGAAAATCCTACTTCATCCATTACCCTAAATGAAGAAGAATGGATAGGAAGCACTTATAGAATACGATATAATGTAAATGAAGAGCTCACTCCTCTCCCATATATAGACATAAGTATAACCAATGCTTCAGATAGTCAAGGAAACCAGATGAATGGGTTAGACATGATAGATTATTTCAGCATCGACCTAGATACTTACCTCTCCATAGAAGAGTTAGAACTAAACCAACTGATGGTTTTCCCTAATCCTGTTTTCCAAGGAGAGAACATTTCGATTTTACTGGAGAATATTCAAGCTTATGAAATCAATGTATATGATTCTCTAGGAAAATTGGTGCGGTGCAATAGTGAACTAACAGAAAACAACAAAGCTGAATTCAGTTCTGCTGAATTCACAGCAGGTAACTATTTTATCAAACTTATTTCTCAAAACGATCAAAAAGTTTATCGTATTCAAGTAATGAAATAAAACAGTGAACAAGAAGATTACTAATTCACAGAATTAGGTAAAGCCAATGAGTTATTGAGAAAAATCATTAATAAATATGAACTCAACTAATAATTATTCGAAAAGAAAACGTACAATTGGACAATGACTACTTCAAGAGGTTCCTACCTCATTTCTGTTACTTCTAGCCATTATGACTGGGCTTTCAAACTGATTAAGAAAGCTAAAAAATAATTCTGCGAATCATTCATCCAACCAAGGGAAATTTAAATAATATCTAGCCTATTATTCTTCCCAACTTATCTGAATCTAGAACTATTATATCTCTACCAGAAGTGGTTATCAAACCTTCTTCTTTTAGGTCATGTAATACGCGAATCACACTTTCTGGAGAAGTACCTACTATACTAGCTAAATTATCACGAGACATTTTTACGGTGTAATCTTTTGAGGATTCTTCACCGAATTTTTCCTTTAAATCTATTAAGCTATCTGCCACTCTTTTTCGTACAGAATTGTAAGCTAACTTTAACAAGTTCTCTTCCTTTACGCTTACTTCTTTTGATAGTAATTTCAAGAAGATTTCAGATAACTCTTTACTTTCAAAGACTTCACTCAAAAAAACCTCCTTCGAAAACTGAAGAAGTGTACAATCTTCTAAAACGGCTACTGAATAGGTGTGTTCACTTGTATTCATTACTGTAGAAAATCCAAAAAAGTCTCCAGTGTTAAAAAAATTAGTGCTCAACTCCTTTCCGTCTTCATTCATTTTAAAGGCTCTCAATTTTCCAGATTTAAGCTGATAAATGCTCTTGGCATAATCTCCTTCTCTGAAAATCACCTCTTTTTTCTTGTAGCTTTTGTTCACTCCTTGAGCTAACAAATCTGATAACTTATGCTCGGTGAAATCTCCCCCTATTCCAGCTAACTGCTCTCTTTTTTTTAATCGAGTTTGTACCACACCCAAAAGTTCTACTTCCTCAAAAGGCTTCACCAAATAATCGTCTGCACCCAGATTCATTCCTTTTCTCCAATCCTCTTTTTCTGATTTAGCAGTCAAAAACACAAATGGAATGTCTCTAGTTTTTTCGTTCTGACTCAACGTGTAAAGAGTTTGATATCCATCCATAACTGGCATCATGACATCACAAATAATCAAATCTGGTCGTTTTTTAAGGACAGATTTAATTCCTTCCTTTCCATTTTCGGCTCCGTCAACGTCATATCCAGCCAATTCTAAAATCTCAGATATATTCTCTCTAATATCTAGGTTATCTTCTATAACTAAAACGTATGCGCTCATGCTATTTATTTATTGGGAATGTGAGAGTAAATGAAGTGCCTTTATTTTCTTCGCTTTCAAAAATAATATCTCCTTTCAATAACTGGACATAACTTCTCACAATATTCAACCCTAGGCCGGTTCCCTCTATATTGGTCACATTATTAGCTCTAAAAAACCGTTCAAAAAGATGCTTTTGTTCTTTCTTAGGAATTCCTACCCCATGATCTTTTATATATATTCTTAAGATTGCTTTTTCCAAAGAAATATCAAAAACAATCTCATCTTCGGAGTCAGAATATTTACTAGCATTTGAAAGTAAATTTAACAACATAGCCTTCAAAGCATTTTCATCAAAACTAATCACTGCTTTATCAGCGGTGCAATTATGCAATATCTTTTGACCAGGTTTTAAAATAGGAATCATATCCTCTTTTATTTCATTGCATATCTCAGTTAGATTAAATTCTGATAGCCTAACAGATGCCTTTCCTGATTCTAATTTCTCGAGTGATAGAAAATCATTCAGTACGGAATTTAAATGTCCTACAGAAGACATCACTCTTTTAATATGCTTATCCCTTTTGTCCTGCTGTTCCGTAAATGTATACTTAGATATAAGCTGAATAGAAGAAAGGATAGTACTTAATGGCGTTCTAAATTCATGTGAAGCCATAGATACAAACCTACTTTTTAATATGTTTAGCTCCTGTCTCTTATACACATCTCCGAGCCCACGAGACCTCTCTACATCT
>CAJXOV010000191.1 GCA_913057815.1 uncultured Flavobacteriales bacterium | reverse complement strand
GATGTAGAGAGGTCTCGTGGGCTCGGAGATGTGTATAAGAGACAGATATTCTTTTCCAATGGAAATTTCCTCCCAAAAACAGAATTAAAGCCAACTTCCCATCTACAGCCAGAATTATTCTAAATTTGAATTTAAAATAAATTTAGATGAAACTTATTCTCTCTGCAGTCCTAATGCTTCTTGCGTTTAACATTAACGCCCAGCTTGAGCCTCAATCATTAGAACAATTGGTAAATGACTCTCCGGATGGAAATCAGATAGGAGCAGAAATTTCTGTAGCCGATGATGGCTCCTACATAGTGATTTGGAGAAATCCTTCCGGTTTTGACGGTGGATTAACTGCCAAACGGTACGATAGTTCACACACGGCAGTAGGCAGTCAGTTCACGCTGATAGAAGAAAACTTCGAACAAGTTCGTGCACATTTTATCGGAAACGAGCAGTACGTTATTGCTACGCGTAACTCTAGCGGAATAGTTAGGTTTTTCATCCTGAACAGTGATAATACTACTTCAGCTACTGTATTAGTAGAAACCAATGTGGAATACATGGACATAGACGTTCAGAATTCCATTATGGCTATTACTTATAGTGAAGACGATCAGGATGGACAAGTTTATTTAAAACGGTATAGCTTAACCTCTAATGATTGGATAGGAAATGCAGTACTGGTTAGCGAAAACCAATCCAACAGTTATGACTTCCCGCATGTGCGTTTTCACCAAGACGGAAGCATGGTGCTGGCATATATTTTTTACATAAACACATCAGGATGTTGTGATTATGATAGAAGAGTGATGCGTAAAACATTTACTTCAAACGCTATAGCTGAAATCCCAGAACAGCAGGTTTTCTCCTCAGACAGTGAACAGTTTGTACTCTACGGATTAAGTGCTGATGTGAATAATAATGACGAATTATTGATAGTAACTGCCAGTGGAACTACCTCTTCTAGCAGAAGATCGCGTTGTTGGATCTTAGACCGAGATGGAAATTTCATCGTAAACCAAGATTACTTACTAAACACTGGTTCTAGCACTACTATTTACACTTATCCTCAATGTGCTTTTTATGACAATGGTGATTTTGTGGCTGCAGCAGGTCTTGAGTTTGGTGGGTTCCAAAACCCCAATGATGCAGAAGCATATGTATTGTATTCAAAAAATTACAATGAAGAAAATAGTGATTGGGTACAAATGAACTCTACTCTCTCGGGTGGGCAAACAAATGAAGTAGTAGAAATTCTTCCTAATGGTGGTTTTATAGCTGCCTGGGATGGAAACGGATTTCAAGGAGACACTCAGGGGATTTACGCCAGAGCGTTTAACGCTGTTGCTTTTCCAGGTGTGAGGTTTACCTGGAATGGAAACGCAGAAGTAGCAGAAGATGGTTCTACACTTGAGGTAAGTGTCACTTTAGCTACTCCTCCTACAGATCAAGTAACGGTTAATTTAAGTAGTGACAATATTAATGAAGCTACCTTAGGTTCAAGCTCTTTGATTTTTAACTCATCCAATTGGGATCAACCTCAGCCTCTAACTTTAACAGGAATAGACGACATCTTAGATGATGGCCATATTGATTTTAATATTTTGATAAACACCAGCTCCAGCACAGATGTCGAGTATGCTTCTCTTACTGATAATTCATACACATTTACCAACTTAGATGATGATGCTACCATTACCCCTCCTCAAGACCAAACGGTATGCTCTACGGAGTTATTTGTAGCCAATATTCTGGTGAACAATAACGGAAATGAAATACTACAAGTACAAGCCTCTTCTGATAACGAAGCAGTGGTGCTTTCAAGTGCTATAAGTGTTACCCAAACTACGGCTAATAGCTGGGAATTAAGTATATCTGAAGGAAGTCTGTTAAGTACAGGAACTAGTATTATTCAACTAAATGTCCTAGATGACCTATTTACTTATTCATCAGAATTTGAAATCACAGTAAACGCTGTTTCAGTATCTGCAGGTGAAGACCAAGATGTGTGCACAGGTAATCCCGTTGCGCTAATAGCGGCTAACCCTAACGGTGGAGTTCTTAGCTGGAACGGAGGAATTATAGATGGGCAAGAGTTTAATCCGTCTATTGGAGAAAACACATATACCGTAAGTACAGATGTTCTCGGATGTATAGCTCAAGATCAGGTAGTAATAACAGTATCTGAACAACCAGAAATTGTCTTTAATGCTGGAGAAGATTTTAATCTGTGCTTCGGTGAACTGGCCATACTTTCGGCAGAAACGGATGCTGATGTTGATAGTTTTAGCTGGTCAGGCGGAATCGAAAATAACGAAGGGTTTACTATAGGAACTGGTGAACATATATTCGTTTTAATCGGGCAGGCCTTCGGTTGTACTTATCAGGATGAAATAACTGTTACTGGTTTAGAAGCGTTGCAAAGCGATTTTTCAGCAGGCCCTGACCAAATAATATGCTCTGGAGGATTAATAATTCTGGAAGCAGAAAACACAGATGGAATTACTTTCGAATGGTCTAATTCAATATCTGATGGAGAACCTTTTAATCAAGAAGAAGGAAGTACAAACTACACAGCTACAGCTTCTATAGATGGATGTCCATTTAACGATGAGGTAACCGTAGAAGTATTAGCACCAGTAGAACAGCCGGCTATAGCTTTCTTTGGAGGTGAATTAATTACAAATGAAGCCGATGACTACACCTGGTACTATAATGGTGTTTTAATTCCCACGCTCGAAGGACAAAGCATAGAGCCTATTGAAGAAGGAAATTACCAGGTATCTGTAGAAGTTGGTGAATGTGAAAGCGCATTGTCTGAGATGTTCATCTTTACTTCTATAGAAACCGAGCTAAAGGGAAATGACTATAGTTTCTATCCTAACCCTGCTCATGATGAACTTCATATAGATATAGCTAATTCTGAGTATACGTTTCTCACACTTTACAATTTGGAAGGAAAGCTTCTTCTCAACACTGAGTTAGCAAATGGAAAGAACATCATAGACATAACGGTATTAAATTCAGGAGTGATAGTTTCAGTAATCACTGACCTAAACGGTAATGTTTTAGCTACAGAAGAACACATAAAACAGTAGAGAAAATACTTATTTGAATAGTCTTTAATTTAAAACGCTTCAGAAAGGAAATTGCGCCAAGCTCATCAATTGAGCAGCCATAAACCATTATTTTTAGCTTTTGTAACACAAAACGAAATCTATGTACACAAAGAGAAAGTTCCCCTTCAAAGGCATGATGAAATGGACCAGAAGGGATATTTACAAGTTCATTATCATAGGAGCTATCCCTGTGTTTTTGTACAAAGGTTTAGGGCTTTACTGGCTTCACCTTCCTTGGCTCCCTATAGGAGTAGTGGGTACAGCGGTAGCTTTCATTGTCAGTTTTAAAAACAATGCTTCTTATGACAGACTATGGGAAGCCAGAAAAATATATGGTGGGATAGTGAATGGTTCACGGTCATTTACGCTTATGCTAAATGATTTTATTTCAAATGAACATGCCACTAATCCTCTAGCAGATGGAGAATTATTCAAGATAAGAAAAGAAATGGTCATGCGTCATATAGCTTGGATGACAAGCTTAAGACATGCTTTAAGACAACACAAGCCTTGGGAAGTGAGTAAAATGGATAAAGCTGACCAAGAGTTTTTATCTAAAGTAGAAATCAGAGAACTAAAATATTCACTAACCGAAGAGTTGGATGGTTACGTTACTGAAGCTGAAAAAGAGGAGATTTTAAGTAAGAAAAATAAACAGGCTGCTTGTTTGAATCTACAGTCGCGACAGATAAAAAAACTGAAAGATGCAGGACTAATAGAAGACTTTCGTCACATGGAAATGCAAGCCATGCTTACGGAGTTCTTCACGCTTCAGGGAAAAGCAGAACGAATTAAGAATTTCCCATATCCTCGTCAATTCGCTTCTTTGAATTTCTATTTCGTTTGGATTTTTATTATCCTATTGCCATTGGGAATGATGCATGAGTTTGAGAAAATAGGTATGGAAGTAGTAGACGCCATTCATGCCCACATGCTTGTTCACACCAGCCCAGTGCATGACGTAGTAGAATTTGTAGGGAAATATTTCATTTGGGTAACCATTCCCTTTTCTGTGATTGTTTCATGGATTTTTCATACCATGGAGCGTATAGGAGAAAACACAGAAAACCCGTTTGAAGGAAACAGTAATGATGTCCCTATTACCACCATGTCTAGAGGAATAGAAATAGACATTAGAGAAATGATAGGTGACGACCCAGCGGAGATTCCTAAGCCGATAGAACCTCAGTTTGATATTCAGTTTTAGAGCTATTGGCTGCTAAATTTTCCAATTCCGCTATAGAATTTATCAAATGAAAACACCCAATATTTCGAAAGAAGAGATCATCAACGCATTTCAGTTTAGACATGCATGTAAGGAGTTTGATGCTACCAAAAAACTAACTGATGAAGACATCAATTTCATCTTACAATTGGCCAATCTTTCTCCTAGTTCGTTTGGTTTCGAACCATGGCATTTTATAGTGGTTCAAGATAAAGAGTTAAGAGAAGCCTTAAAGCCAGCTTCATGGGGAGCACCGGTAAAATTAGACACCGCCAGTCATTTCATTCTAGGACTAACTATGAAGGCTCCAATGACCAAGTGGGGCTCAGATCACACTAAAAGAATGATGAAAGAAATAAGGAAAATGCCCGATGATATGTTGGCTGCCTATTCTAAGTTTCACAAAGAATTTCTAGAAAGTGATTTTAACTTAGATACAGATAAAAAGCTTTTCGACTGGGCATCTAAACAGTGCTACATCGCGTTGGCTAACATGATGACAGGTGCTGCTATGAACGGAATTGACAGCTGTCCTATAGAAGGCTTTCACCAGCAGAAAGTTGATCAATTACTCCAAGAAAAATTTGATGTGGATACTTCTCTGTATGGATTGTCATACATGGTAGCTTTCGGTAATAGAAAAGCAGCTCCTTCTAAGGCTAAAAACAGAAGAGATTTAAGCGAAATAGTTACTTGGAAATAGGATTAAGACATCTCATTTATTCTAAACAATCCACTATGTAACCAAAGTTGATTAGCAGCGTGGCAATGGTTATTCTCACTAATTTTAGATTATGAAAAAGGTGCACCTCATAGGATTGATAGTTCTGCTGATATGCTCAGCATTAATGTTGTCATCCAAAATTCAAGAGGTTGATCCAGAAGAGATAAACACCAAGGTTATGCTGGGAAAAATCCTGTTCTTCGACCCCATCCTTTCTCTGGATGAAACTGTGTCGTGCGCTACCTGCCACCAACCTAGATTCGCTTATGCAGATAATAGACGCTTGTCAGTAGGAGTAAATGACAGCATGGGAGTTAGAAACACTCCATCCTGTCTCTTATACACATCTCCGAGCCCACGAGACCTCTCTACATCTCG
>CAJXOV010000190.1 GCA_913057815.1 uncultured Flavobacteriales bacterium | reverse complement strand
CAATATGTTATTTAGAAGATATATTATTGACCGCCTCAGGCGGATTGGTCTATGAATGGTCGAATCTTACTACGAATGAAGAGGTAGAGATTCCTTATGTTTCTCCAGAAAACACTTCTGAGTTTCAGGTGGTAGTAACTGACTCTAATGGCTGTCAAGATAGCACCACTACTACTATTACTGTTCTTCCTTTGCCATATGTAGATGCTGGGCCTAATGTAGAAGTAATGTTTTTAGACACTGCTGTTCTATTAGGAAGCGTTGATACAGAAAGTTATTGGTGGACTTCACATGAAGATTTGAGTTGTTTAACATGCTTAGAGCCTACGGTATATCCTTCTCAGAATCATTGGTACTTTCTTAATGTGATAGACGAGTTTGGATGTGAGAATTACGATGGGGTTTTTGTAGAATTAACAGGACCTTTGTATGTCCCTAATTCGTTTACTCCAAACGGAGATGGGATTAATGATGTTTTCTTTGCAGATGGGCTTTTAGTAGCAGGATTTAACATGCAAATTTTTAACCGATGGGGAGAGCTGATTTTTGAGAGTAATGATCCAGCATTTGGTTGGGATGGAACTTTTAAAGGCCATGAACCTATACTGGATACCTACACATGGCGAATCAGTTATAAGGATTATAAATATGGTCAGAAAATTTCAGTAGGCCATGTAACTCTTGTCGAGTAACTACTCACTTTTTTACTGCGATTTTACTGCGATTTTTCTTTAGAAGGCTCTGTCTCTTCTTTAGGCAGCAGAGTAAAAGTCATTCTATGAAATTCGGTAGGGCCATATTCCTTAATAGCTGCTCTGTGAGCTTTAGTAGGATATCCCTGATTTTGTTTCCAATTATACTCAGGATGAATCTCATGAAGTTTAGACATGCACTCATCTCTATGAGTCTTGGCTAAAATAGAAGCTGCAGCTATGCTCATATATTTACCATCACCTTTAATAATGCATTCATGTGAAATTCCTTCGTATTCATTGAATCTATTACCATCTATTAGTAGAAGCTCAGGTTTTTTAGAGAGTTGGTCTACCGCTCTATGCATGGCTAGAAAAGAAGCGTTTAAGATATTTATTTCATCTATTTCTTTCTCGGTGACTATTCCTACAGCCCAGGCTAAAGCTTCTTTTTCAATGATATCCCGCAGTTCATTTCTATTTTTTTTATTTAGCTTTTTAGAATCATTAAGAATGGAATTTTTAAAGCCTTTTTTCAGAATCACCGCAGCAGCATAAACAGGTCCAGATAAACATCCTCTTCCCGCTTCATCACACCCAGCTTCGATGCCTTTTTTATTAAAAGAAAATTTAAGAGCCATGAGCTATTGTTTTTAACACAGATTCCCAAAGAGCATCAGAAGTGCGTTTCCAGTTAAATGTTTCCAATCGTTGCTTTCCTTTTAGAATCATTTCTTTTCTAAGGTTTTCATCAGAGATAACCTGGTGCATGGCTTTGGCTATTCCTTTATAATCTGTGGGTGAAAAAGACAAAGCTGCTTTTCCAGCCACTTCGAGAAGTGAAGTAGTATTACTACATATTACCGGAAGTCCTGCAGCGTAACCTTCAAGCACCGGAATCCCGAATCCCTCGAAATGAGGAATATACAGAAGAGCTTCTGCACCAGCGTAAAGATTCTTTAAGTCATCAAAAGTTTTTCTGCCTAAAAGAAGAATATCTTCTTTGACAGAACTTTCATCTAAAGCAGTTTTCATTTCTTCATCCCACATATAATGATGTCCGGCCAGTTTTAGCTGATGGTTGGTTTTATATGTTTCTTTGAAGATGCTGAATGACTTTATTAGCCCGGCTATATTTTTTCTAGGAACTTGGATGCCTACGAAAAAGAAGTATGGGTTTTCTTTTTCTGGTTTGTTCTGGACCGCTAGAAGCTTTTCATTGAATCCATTGTACACTACATCTATTCTGTTTTGAGAAATGCTATAACTTTTGGAAATATCTTTTTTGCTGAATTCACTAACAGTGGCTATTCTAGTAGCATTAGCGGCACATTCAGGATAGCTAGAGTTATAGAAATGAGCTAATTTTTCTGTCATCCATTCAGGATGATGATGAAAATTTAAATCATGTATTACCGTAAGCACAGGTGCCTGAATAGACTGAGCGTATTGACCATCGAGTGATATAAAAATATCAGGTTGAATTCTATTCACATATCTCTTGGCTGCTGAATTCCACCAGTTGATTAAAAATAATTTTCGGGCCGGAGGTAAAAGAACTTTGTGTTGAACATTAGGCCCTGATATCATTTCTTTCAGCGCGCTTTTATCCGTTAGAAGAATAAACTCGTGCTCAGGAAAACGCTCTACCCATCTTCGAACTATTTCGTAAGAAAACCAGCCAATACCATCCATTCCGTCTGGTCTTACTAAGCGTATGTTGATGGCTATTTTCATTCAGTAGTTTCCTTCAGAAATAACATTCTGATTAAAATTAAAGTTTGGACTAAATTAATGGTCTTTAACTTAAGGTCTGTTATGTGATTCTCGAATTGGATGGCCCAAAAATAAACGTTCAAATTTCAGAATGGGCATTTCTCGAAACTTTTGCAACGCTCTGAAGAAACATTCTTATTTTTCAACTTAAATCAAGAATAAAAACAGGAGGGGATTTACAATAATAATACGAGTCCTTAGTTATACTTTTTGACCAATTCAAACTATAGCAGAAGTTCCATTATGTATGTTACTTTTGCGCAAATTTATAGACCCTATGACTGAGAAGAATACTCCAGCTCAAAACCCTGAAGAATCAGGATATTTTCAATCGTTTAATCTATTAGTGTTTTTTTATAAATGGCGTTGGCCAATTATAATTATATGCGCTGTAGCCGGTTTAGCCTCTGTTATAGCGGCTTTTACTATTCAAGAGAAATACAAGAGTACAGTAGAATTTTTTGCGGTGCCTCAGGTATCACTTGGATCACAAATTACAGAGGAAGTAATTAATGATGACATTTTAGAGTTTGGAGATAAGGATGTGGCTGAGCAGATGCTTCAGTTATTGAATTCTGAACAGATAAAAACTGCCATCATAGCTAAGTATAATCTTTGGAGACATTACGATATAAAGCAAGGAGAACCTGGAGCCAATACTATTATGGGGGAAACTTACGATGAAAATATATCTGCTAGACTTACCAAGTATACATCTGTTTCTATACAGGTGTTAGATCACAGTCCAGATACCGCGGCTATGATAGCCAATGATGTAGTGGCCTATTTGGATACAGTTTCTGCTCGATTAAGAAATGGAATGGCAGAGAAGGCCTACAATTACGCCATAGCGGGGTACGAGTCTTTAAGCAAAGAGAAGTTAGGAATCGAAGATGGACTAAACGACCTTAGAGATAAAGGGGTTTATGATTATACTACTCAGCTGGAAGGAATAAATGAGCAGTATGCCACGGCCATTAATGAAGGGAGAAGTAAACAAGCTGAAATTCTAAATCAGCGTATGAGAGAACTATCACAATACGGAGTTCAGTTTATCAGTTTAGAAAAAGCGCTTGAAAATATTATAGACAGAGAAGATAGATTTAAAAAGAATATCGAAAGATTTGGGATAGACATGAATTCTCAGATTTCGGCATCTCAGATTGTAAACAGCGCTTCTATTCCTGATAAAAAAGCTTATCCAGTTAGATGGCTTATCTGCGTGATGTCAGTTTTATCAGCATTTGTGTTTTCTGTAATTATTCTTCTTTTATGGGAAAATGTTTCCTCTCTTAGAGCTCAGGGTAAGATAGAATTTTAAGCAGAGCGTTGCAAAACATCAATCTCAAATATATCTACGCCATTGGAGGCTTGTTTGCTGTTTTGCAGGCATTAGCCATCGGTTTTGAGCTATTTTATTTCAGCTTGTTGCCAGTGGTGATGCTCATAGTTATTCTAGCTTTTTATAAGATGGATTACCTATTGCTGGGCATTGTGTTTATGGCTCCTATTTCAGTGAATTTGGATGATTTAGGATTGGAAGGAGCAGGGCTGTATCTGCCCACAGAACCTTTGTTGATAGGAGTTATGCTTCTGTTTATTATGAAAATGTTGGCCAATCAGACTATCGATAGGAGAATTTTCACCCATCCTGTCAGCTGGTGTATTTACGCCTATTTTCTATGGATATTTATTACCAGTTTTACCAGCTCTCAACCGTTGGTGTCGTTTAAATTTCTGATCAGTAGAGCGTGGTTTGTAGTGAGTTTTTTCTTCATTGCTACGCACCTATTTAAGAATTTGAAAAATATAGATCGGTACTTTTGGTTGTATATGTTCCCATTGTTTTTCGTGATGTTTTATACATTGACTAGGCATGCTATGGAAGGTTTTGAGCATGATCCTGCTCACTGGGTAATGACTCCATTTTTTAATGATCATACTTCGTACGGTGCAGCACTGGCATTTACGCTGCCTACTTTTGTAGGAATGCTATTTACGGATAAGTTAAAGGCGACTACCAAGCTGCTTTTAATTCCAGCACTAGCCATATTCGTAACTGCACTTATTCTATCCTATACCAGAGCTGCCTGGGTTAGTTTGATAGCTGCTGGAGCAGTAGGAGTTTTTATGTATTTAAGAGTGAAATTATCTACCCTCGTTATTCTTACAGCTGTGGGTGGAGTGTTTGTCTTTTTCACCATCGAGCAGGTATTGATGGATATGGAAAGAAACAAGCAGGATAGTTCAGATAGTTTTAGCGAACACGTAGAAAGTATATCTAACATTAGTTCAGATGCGTCTAATTTAGAAAGGTTAAATAGGTGGAATGCTGCACTCAGAATGTTTGAAGAAAGGCCTATAGTAGGATGGGGACCTGGAAGTTATGCGTTCGAATATTCACCTTTTCAGAGTTCGGCTGATAGAACTATAATTACTACTGATAGTGGTGATGCAGGAAATGCGCACAGTGAGTATTTAGGTCCGCTAGCAGAAATGGGGTTTTTGGGTCCATTGCTTTATTTACTTATAATAATTATGGTAACTATTACTGCTTTTAGGGTGGTTTATGCGCTGCCTAATGGACACCTAAAGATGCTGGCCATCACTTGTTATTTAGGATTGTTCACCTATTATGTTCATGGAGTTCTAAATAACTTTTTAGACACCGATAAAATATCTTGCGTGTTTTGGGGGTTCTCTGCTGTAATAGTGGCATTGGATTTATTTCATTTGCCAAAAGAAACGGAGCAGATCGGTTAAGTTCTTCTGTCTTCTCAAGTTTCAATTTAGATTAGTAAATTATCAAAATGTAGTTTCTTATGGGCCTGTTAAAAAAGTTTCTTTCTATAGTAGTAGCTGTTTTTATATGTGGTTTTACGGTTTCTGCTCAGCGTATTGTAGGGAAAGTTAAAGCGCAGGGTGTGGAATCTGTCTCTTATACACATCTCCGAGCCCACGAGACCTCTCTACATCT
>CAJXOV010000189.1 GCA_913057815.1 uncultured Flavobacteriales bacterium | reverse complement strand
CATACGAACCGTTAGGTGATGAACTTCCGTACTTAGCAGTAAGTAGTCTCGTTCTAAACCAAGATAATCCTGAGATTATATATGCTGCCATTAGTGATCATGTATGGGTAGGACCTCCTAGTATAGGAGTATATAAATCTACAGATGGTGGACAAACTTGGAACAGCACAGCGCTAGAGTTTCAGTTTTCTGAGAATATTAGAATCTACTGGATGACTGCCAAGCCTAATGATCAAAACGTCATTTTGGTAGGCACCTCTGATGGACTTTATAAAACAACTGATGGGTTTTCTACTGTAGAACAGATAAATTCCGAACTAGTGTCTGATATAAAATTTAAACCGGGTTCGTCTGATGTGTTATATACTGTAGGTAACAACTCTTCTTTTTACAGAAGCTTGGATGGTGGAGTTACTTTTGATGAAAGCTCAAACACAGTTCCTGGAAGTGGAAGGAGGAGGCTCATCATATCCGACCTAAATCCAGATTTGGTATATGTTTCGGCCAACAATACTTTATATAAATCCTTGGATTCTGGAACCACATTTGACTCTGGAACAGACATTAGCTCATCTGAAGTGAATAATGGAATAGTTCTCATATCTCCTGCTGATGAGAATAAATTAATCGTTGGAAATTTCAACGTTTGGGCATCAGAAGATGATGGCCAATCATTCGATATGATATCAGATTGGCTGCCCGGTGATCTTCCGCTGATTCATGTGGATCAGAGAAATGCTTTTATAAACCCGCTATTGAACGACCGGGTTTATCTATGCAATGACGGTGGAGTTTATTCGGTAGATGTTTTTACTAATGAGTTTACCAACCTTTCAAATGGATTACAAATAACTCAGTATTATGACATAGCTGTTTCTCAATCAGATCCATCAGTAGTATCAGGCGGTTCTCAAGATAACGGAAATGTTTACTCTCAAGATGAGCAGTGGTTTACGTCAGCAAACACAGGAGACGGAATGACTCAGGCTATAGACCCAACTAACGAAAACTTAAGATATTGGTCTTACCAGAACGGTTCAATTAATAGAACGCTTAACGGAGATGTGCAGAATATCTCTAATAACATTCCTCAGTCTGAAACTGACAATGCTGAATGGCAAACTCCTTTTAAACTAGACCCTAACAACTCTTCTTCTATCATAGTAGGTTACCAAGAAGTATTTAGATCTACAAATAATGGCGACTCTTGGGAGCAGATTAGTGACAACCTTCCTTTCGTATCAGCTCTGGATTTAATCGCTATAGCGCCTTCTAATTCTGAACGTATTTACGCAGTGGAAAACTACGGCACCAGCACCGGAGACATGTTTGGTTTTGGACAGTCTTCTAGTAGGATGTTTTATAAATCTGTTACCGATAACGAATGGGAACAAAATTTAATAGAGGTGACAGAAAATGTTGAAGACATTCTGGTAAACCCTTCCAACCATGAGCATGTGATAGTTTCTGTAGGAGGTTACGAGGATGGACACAAGGTTTTTCAGTCTTTTGATTCTGGTGAAAACTGGGAGAATATTTCTGGTGCTTTACCCAATGTTCCTGCTTCGGCTATTTCGATTTATGAGGCTGAAAACAATGTTCTTTTCGTAGGTACTGATGCTGGAGTATTCTACTCGTACGCTGATAATATATCATGGAATGAGGTGGGAGAAATTCCGCATACGTTTATTACTGACATCGAAATTCAGACTGAAGAAAAACTTCTCAGAATTGGAACCCACGGACGTGGAATTTTCGAGACGAGTATAGATGTGAATTTCACTTCTGTAGAAACCGTGGAGTCGAAAAAAGAGAACTGTATTACCCTATTTCCTAATCCTGTAAAAGAGAGTCTTAGCATCAGCTGCTTTCCTGAAAATGGACAAATGACAATCTACTCTTTAGAAGGAAAAAAGCTTGGAGTTTATTACACTGAAACTATCGACTGTAAAACACTTTCTGCTGGAACTTATATAGCGAATGTTTATAATGAGTTAGGAGAGTTAAAAGAGAGCATTCGATTTGTACGTGAAGAAAAATAACTCGAACTTAGCTCATAAATCACTGAGATTTCGCCTTGAACAGGTGGTTTTCTGCGAAGGCTTCATCTGTGTTTTCTGTACTCTCCTTTAGCCTATCACTATTCATTATTTGGTTTATCTGATCTATTCAATATACTAGTTAAAATCTCTTTTAAATTTAGGCTTTTTAAATTGTTTTTCTGAATCAATCCTAGTTATATTCACCGCATCAAACTGAGTATTATCATACCGCTGTATAACGAGGAGACACTGATAGGTAAGGTCCTCGATGAAGTATATCAATTAAATATTGACAAATACACTGAAGGTTTAGAGGTAGTAGTGGTTAACGACTGTTCTAGTGATGCTTCAGCCGATAGTGTGAGAGCTCATCCTAAATTTAATTCTGGAATTAAACTTCTAGAACATGATAAAAACCAAGGAAAAGGAGCTGCTGTTAGAACTGGAATAGCGCACTGTGAAGGTGATACTATTCTAATCCAAGACTCAGATCTGGAACTTACACCTAGTGATATTCCATTTATGCTGAACGCGTATAAAACTGAGCATTATGCTTTTATTAATGGCTCAAGGTATTTGGCTGGAAGAACTAGACCTTTGTATTCTTACAAAAGGTATTTCTACAATAAGCTCTTTTCAAATCTAGCCTCAGTTTTAATAGATGTTAGATTCACAGATATAGCATGTGGTTATAAACTGTTTTCTAAAGATTTATACAACCAACTGAATTTAAAAGAAAATCGATTCGGATTCGAAGCTGAACTAATTATAAAAACAGCTTTGATAAACAAGACTAAGATTACCGAAATTCCAGTAAACTATTTCCCTAGAAACAAAGGTGCTGGAAAGAAAATCAGAAATACAGATGGCCTAAGAATATTTTGGGTGATTGTCAAATATGGTTTGCTACGCTTTTAACTAACGTTTCCCTTTTCTAGCTCCTGCATAATCTGGTTTTTCTATGGTCTCCCAATAACTGTTTTCAAACTTAGTCTGTAAAAATGCTCTTTTATAAGACTCCCAGGTCATGGAATCATAGTGCAGAAAACTATCCATGTGTTGTTTAATCTGAAAGTCATTTAGATATACACAAAACCCAATAAAGGATGCCACCATTAACTTCTGGATAAGCATTCTTCCTTTTATCAAGTAATCTACAAATAGGGCAAAGAAAATAGCAAGGACCGCTAGACTATCTAAAAACGCCCTGTGAGTGTAGCTTCCTCCGTACCACCAACACCACCAGCTGAGAACTACATAAGCATTTATTCCAAAATATACCAATAGAGCCATTTTGGAATTGGTCATTTTTTTCGACTTGATCAAAAGCCCGAATATAGCCAGAATTAAAACTGGACTATAGACAAACAGCCCCTTTCTAAACCCAAAGAACCCTTCTAGAAATTTAGGGTTATCCCAGAAGAATCGCTCATCGCCATAGCTGTTTACAAACCAGCTGCCTACAGACAGTTTCCAAAAAATCAACTGAATAGAAACGATGGCTAAAGATGAGACAACTGCTATACTCACTTTTGGAAACGACTTTTTAATGGTGTTCAGCTTACATTGCAACGCGCCTTTATTCTGTAATGAATATAGAATAGCAAAAATCACAATCAATGCATTCACAGGCCTCACCAGTGTAATTAACCCGAGTGTAACACCTAGCAATATAGAATTACGAAATGTAGGAAGGTCATGCCACCTCATCACTAAATAGATAAATGAAGTAACCAGAAAAAACGAATAAGCATGAGAATGACCAGAGGATACTGGCCCATAAAACATGAGTCCTGTGGCTAAACCAAATGAAATAATTGTTATTAATGCCGCGGCATGAGAGACAAAGCGGATTAGAATCTTTCTTAGGACAAACAGACCTGCCAACACGTAGAAAACAGCTCCGAGCATAATCCAATACTCAAAAAGAGGCGAATAACCGTATGATCCTAAATCATAGCATTGATTCACTGCCAAAGCCACTAAAAAAAATGGCATTTCTAACAATGCTACTCCTATGCTGGTTTTTGGAAATCTTCTTCCTTCTTCATCTGTTACAAGCCATACTTCTCCATCAAAATCTTCGGGTCTGTTTTTCGAGAACTGCCAGGTAATGTCGTTAAAAATGAAAATGGCAGGTAGGTACTCATAATAAATCAAGGCATCTGAAACCAAGATTTGCTTTTTCTCCCATTTTTTATAGGTATACCCAGTATTTAAATAGCTAATAAACAGCAAAACAAAAACTAAAGCTACAGTAATAGGATGTTCGTATACCTTCTTCATTAGAGGATAAAAGTATTTAGAATTTTCTTTAAATGCTGATTAAAATATTTTAGCTTTTATTCTAGATTCGATTCCCGGTATTCCCTGAAGTCCTCCAGTGTGAATCATCAAAGCGTTTCCGTCATTAGAAACTCTACCTATTTTCAAGTCTCTAACCAAAGTAGCTAGGACTTTTCCTGTATAAATGGGGTCTAACTTAATATTGGTCTGAGCATAAAACTCCTGAATCATATGTATTAATTCTGGAGTAGTTTTGGCATAACCTCCGAAATGAGAATTTGTAATTAAGTTCAGTCTTTCCAGCACTTCAGCCGTGATTTCATCACTTACCGTGGACCAGTATATCTGAGATTTTATATCTTCTCTTAAAAACTCACCTCCTTTTAAAGCGCTTACTACGTTCACTCTGTTTTTTCCTCCTAAAAGTACACCTGCAGCTGTGGCGCCTGTTCCTGCAGCCATATACACTTCAGAAGTTTCGGCTGGAAACAAGGTTGGAATTTCCATACATCCCTGCATACCTAAAAAGTTAGAACCTCCTTCAGGAATTAATTGAAAACTGCCAAATTCATCTCTGAGCCAAGCCTTAAAGTAGTCTTCGTTTTTCTCTTTATACTCTTCTCTTGTAATAAAATGAAGCTCCATACCACATTTTCTGGCATGCTCTAACGTCTCTGAATAATGCGCAGGTTCTTCTCCTCTTATAATTCCTATGGATCTTAACCCTAATTTCTTGCACGTAGATGCAGTGGCATATATGTGATTACTCCATGCTCCTCCGAAGGTTAGGATGGTATTAGTTTTGCGTTGCAACGCGGAAAAGATGTTATACTTGAGCTTAAAAAACTTGTTCCCACTAGCATCATCACTGACTTCATCTAGGCGATTAATGGTGAAATTATAATCGGTTCCCTCCCAGTAGAATTCTACTTTTTGGTTCTGAACCTTGGAAAATGTGAATAGCTCTTCGGCTTGTTGTTGACTGTTCATTAGATTTGGACAAAGTTAAACCAACGTTATGTCAGAAGAGGGAAGTTTCGGGAAATTTAATCAGTTAGACCCTGAGGACTTTTATTACAGTGATGAAGGCTTTATCGTATTTACCGAAAAGTACCATCTAAAAAGAGGCCACTGCTGTAAAAGTGGCTG
>CAJXOV010000188.1 GCA_913057815.1 uncultured Flavobacteriales bacterium | reverse complement strand
CTCTATTCGTCGGCAGCGTCAGATGTGTATAAGAGACAGCCCTACCCCATTTGCCATAGATACCGACTCAGAGGCTGTTGATATTCTCCCAGAGAAAACTCCTGAACCGCCAGAAGAGATAGTAGAAGAAATAGTGATTGAGGAAATAAAAATCGAATCAGTGATAACCGCTTCTGAAGAAGAAGTTATTGAAGAAGAAACACCACCTCTGGTAGAGGCAGTCACCACGGAAATAGAAGAAGAAGAATCAGAACCTATAGAAAGCATAGCCGAAAAATTTGAAAACGCACCTATTGAAAATATATCTAAATCAATAAGTCTAAACGAAAAGTTCCAGTTCATTCGTGTTCTGTGTCAGAACAACTCTAAATCTTTTCAATCATTACTCGATCAATTAAATGAGAGCAAAAGCGAGAAGGAAGCATTAGATACATTTTCTAATTTAATTCCTCAACCAGCAGCTGAGGAGGAAATAGAAGTGTATGACAAATTTAAAGAGTTAATAAAAAGAAGATTTTAGCATGTCCAGATTAATAGTAGTTCCCACACCTATAGGTAATCTAAAAGACATGACCTACCGTGCTATTGAAGCTATTTCAAAAGCAGATTTAGTACTAGCTGAAGACACGCGTACTACCTATAAATTATTATCTCATTATCAAATAGATGCCAAGCTACAGAGCTTTCATATGCACAATGAGCATAAAGTAGTAGAGCGGTATGTGAAGGCTATGTTAGGAGGAACTGAAATAGCTTTAGTCTCAGATGCTGGTACACCTGGAATTTCTGATCCTGGATACATGTTGATTCGTGCTGCGGTAGAGCACAAAATTCCTGTAGAGTGTCTTCCTGGAGCTACGGCTATAATTCCAGCGGCAGTTGCCTCTGGTCTTCCTTGTGATCGATTTTACTTCGAAGGATTTTTACCACACAAAAAAGGAAGGGTTAAGAAAATAGAAAGCTTTAAAAGCTTAGACCAAACGGTCATTCTTTATGAGTCGCCACATAGAATTATAAAACTATTAGTCCAACTTAAGGATGGAGGATTCAGCGAGAATAAGGTTGTAGTGTGCCGGGAGTTGTCTAAAATGCACGAAGAATATATAAGAGGGACAGTCGAAGAGGTTCACGCAGAACTTGCCTCACGTCCAAGTATTAAAGGAGAGATTGTAGTGGTTTTAGATCCTACCCAAAAAGATACTTAAACACTTCTTCTACCCTTTTGAAGGAGCTTATCTTAATACTTACCTCAGGAAGTTTGGCTTGTTTTTTACCTTGGTGAGCGATTATTATTTCATCAAACCCAAGCTTTTCCGCTTCTTGTATCCTTTGTTCTGTTCTATTCACTGCTCTTAGCTCACCAGACAACCCTATTTCAGCCGAAAAAGCTACCTTGGCAGGTAATGCTATATCTAAGTTACTCGAAAGAATAGCGGCTATTACAGCTAGGTCTATTCCAATATCATCAACCCGCACACCACCAGCTATATTCAAGAAAACATCTTTTTGACCCAGCCTAAATCCACATCTCTTTTCCAGAACAGCTAAAAGCATATTTAACCTTCTAGAATCTAAACCGGTAGTCACACGCTGAGGTGTTCCATAAACAGCTGTACTTACCAATGCTTGAATTTCTATCAGTATAGGTCTCATACCTTCTACTGTGCATGCTACAGCAGAACCACTGAGTCCTGAGTCTGTTTGATTAATCAGCAGTTCAGAAGGGTTTTCTACCTCTCTTAATCCTGCTCCGGTCATTTCATAGATCCCTAATTCGTTAGTACTTCCAAATCGATTTTTCTGACACCGAAGCAGTCTAAACATATAATTACTATCACCTTCAAACTGCAGTACAGTGTCTACCATATGCTCCAGTAGCTTAGGGCCTGCTATGGCGCCATCTTTAGTAATATGTCCTATAAGAAAAATAGAAGTATTGCTTTGCTTCGCAAACTGCATTAACTCAGATGTAGTCTCTCTAATTTGAGATAAGCTACCTGGTGATCCATCTATGACAGGAGAATATAAAGTTTGAACGGAATCAATAATTATCAAGTCTGGCTCAATCTCACGAGCTATTTTCCGAATAGTATTTGTATTAGTCCCAGTAAAAATGTAAAAATCTGAAGCGCTTGACTCGAAGCGCTCAGCGCGCATTTTTAATTGCTTCTCGCTCTCTTCACCAGAGACATAAATAATTTTTAGGCCCGAATTATTCAGTGCCATTTGTAACATCAAAGTGGATTTCCCTATGCCTGGATCACCACCAACTAAAACTAAACTGCCCGGGACTAAACCTCCACCTAATACACGGTTTAATTCTTTATCATGCAGAAGTATTCTGCTTTCATCAGAAGGGTCAATAGATGAGAATTTAATTGGAGTTTTTTCTGAATTTACGGTTTCTCTTTTTTCATGCGTTGCAACGCTTTTTTCAATCAACCTTTCCTTAAGAGTATTCCACTCGTTACAGGAAACACATTTTCCAGCCCATTGAGATGCCTCTGTGCCACAATTTGTGCAGTAGAATATAGTTCTTGCTTTAGCCATGAATCGTAAATTATTCTAAGAATAAAAAAGCAGCCTCTAGGACTGCTTTTTAAATTTTATAGTTAAAGTAAATTATCTGAAAATAGTCACCGTTCCTTCGAGTGGGTCTATATTATTTCCAGCACTAATAGTGTAGAAGTAGACGCCATTCGTAAGTTCATTTCCGTTTTTATCTTCACCAATCCAAGGAGCGTTGTTTGAGTAATTACTATCTTCATATACAAGGTTTCCCCATCTATCAAAGATTCTAACTTGAACTCCTTTTAGTCTACCAATTCCGTCTAAATACCAAGCTTCATTTAAACCTTGGTTATACACGGAACTTGCATCATTAATATCTTGATACGCGGATACCCCACCATCGCCATTTGGTGTAATAACGTTTGGAGCAGAAATATTACACGGGATTAATTCTAACTCAACACTTCCTTGTGCATCACCACAAAATTCATCAGTAAAATAATTCAACGTAACTGAATTGGAAATAGAGTTGGCTGATATTTGTTCAGAAGCCACCTCTATGCTAGAAGAAGTGCTAGAAAGAATTTCTGATTGAGTGTTTAATGATTGATCAACATAAGATATAGTCCATATTACTGGGTTAGCTATTCCTTCTCCATTATTCCATATTGGAGCAATGTTTTGTACCTCTCCGGCACAGAATAAGACTGTATCTACATTGTATTCTACAGTAGCCGCTCGCCCAACATTTATAAATGCAGATGATTCTGCATCTCCACAATCATTAGAAACAGTAACTGAGTAATCATTTGCTGTAGACACCTCAATAGAAGGAGTGTCTTCACCTGTAGACCATTCATAAACGAATGAAGGGTGATCAGTACCAGGATCAAGAACTCCTATTTCACCATTGCAAAGCACATCATTAAATAACGATGCAGAAGGCACGGGAATGAAATCAATAATACCGTTATCCTGAGCAATTCCGCACACATTCTCAATTGATATAGTATAAGGACCACTTGAATTGGTAAAGGCAGTAGGACCGTCTCCTAGATCATTAGGATCCCAGTCATAAGTGTAATCACTTTCAGCACCACTTGTCCCATAAATAGGCTCTATTAAAATACCATCAGTAGAACATACCCCATCATAATCAGGTGCTTCTACAGTAGGCGTTACAGAAAAATCAAGTGTAAATTCTATTTCATTATCGCATATAGCGGAATTAAAATTTAACAGATATGAACCGTTAAACCCATCAGGTGCTGTGAATGTGTTGTCCTCATTTACAGGGTTAAAAACATCAGTAGATTCTAATGTATAACCTTCACCTCCTACAGGGGCTGTAACCTCCCAAGTACCTGGTAGAGCATTAAACCCACAATCTGCTATTTGTGTGAAAAAAGGTAGACCATCACTTGTCAACTCATCACCTAAGTTTGTATCGAAAACTACATCATCGTCTTCATTTAGAATCTGAACACTGATATCAGCATCATCAAAACCTTCAGTAAAATAGTACTCTATTATTTGTCCATGAAACGGACTAAAACCGTCAATTGCAAAACCTGTGTTATTGGCAATGTTAAAATTAAGAGGACCGGTCCCGTCTATGTAAACCTCAATATTTGCGCCTTCCCAGGAGTCAGCCCCACTGTCATACATGTACAAAGCATATAAGCAAGAATTTGGGTTGGCCCAAGCACCTGACCATGAAATAGCATCATTATCATCACATAAAGCTACGAAGTCAGTGTTAGGGATACTAACAACTTCTTCTGTTACTGGAATAACAACAGAACCTAGACACCCTGTTTCGTTAATCGCTGAAACTTGATATTCTCCGGGAGTTGCTGTGATAATAGGGTCACCAATACCACCAGATAGAATTTCTCCGTTGTTATTAAACACTTCCCATGAGAATTCACTATACAGCTCTGGGTTTTGAAGCTCTAACTCTGTAGTCTCACCTTCACATAAAAAATAATCCTCTACTACTACAATAGGGTTGAAACCCGGTATTTGATAAACACTAAAAGGTCCAAATTCAGCTTGACACCCTTCTAAAAGACCCACTAAGGAATACGAACCGCTTGAAAATGTATTTGACTGGCCATTGGTGTTATTACTCCAAACGTAATCGTCAAACCCATCAGAAGCCATAACCTCTGCTCCAGGTTGACCACTGCAGTACGGAATTACATTATCATTAAAATCAGGGCCGGTAACAGTAAGTTCTGGAAGGGTTAGATCTAAAACTACAATTTCATATGTTACTACAGTTATTCCTTGAGGAGTACCATTATCAGTAGCGGTAAAAACTAGTGTATGCTCTCCAACGTTATCTGCGCCTCCTACGAAAACACCTGTACTAAACCCATCACCATTGGAGTTCTCTGTCCATCCAATTGCTTGAGAATCGTCAACAACCACACTTACAGTTTGTCCTGGTTCAGGACCAATAAACGACAAGTCGAAATCATAAAAGTCATTTTGGCAAATAAACAGAGTATCACAGTTGTCACTATTTCCGGCTATTGGTGGAAGGTTGTTTTCATCCGAACAAAGGTTAAAAACAAAGGCTTTATCATCTAACCAATCAATGCCATCTGTTACACCAAAAGGGCCATCATATGCATCAGAATCTTCTAAGAACCTTCCAAACTGAATAAAATTGACTCCGTCATTTCTGTTAGCCCCAACAGTTCCAGCTGCGGTTCCATCGAAACCTCCGACACCTCCATTCCAATCCCCTGCTGCCCATTGCATATCTTGGTAAAACAATCCTACATTATTACCAAGTCCAACAACCTCATCTGTTTGGTCTGTAATTACTATTTGAAAAGTATTATCAAGGTTTCCGTGGTCTAAATAATATCCAACATCTAAAAATGTAATATAGGCAGCTGTAGGAGTAGTCCAGTAGTATACCGTTCCACCTGTCTCTTATACACATCTGACGCTG
>CAJXOV010000187.1 GCA_913057815.1 uncultured Flavobacteriales bacterium | reverse complement strand
ACCTCTCTATTCGTCGGCAGCGTCAGATGTGTATAAGAGACAGATATTAATATTATGTATAGAATTTTCAGCTTCATGGTTTAATACACCCTAACGTACGTGTAAAGTGCATGCACTTTATTCGTACTATATTTTTAAGACTTCTAATTTAAGAATAAACACGATCAACAGACAGAAAATCAGATTAATAAAACGATTTTAAGCGCTTGCTAAAAGGTTTATGTATACCACACTCCACTAAGTATAAATTCAACCTAAAATTTACACCAACCCAAACTGCTCAAAATGATGATGGAAATGTTTTCTGCTCATCAAGTCCCACATGAATTTATCCAACTCACCAAACGTAGGGTGGACAGATGTGAACTCTGGGGTTTCTTTGAAAAATGCCTCCATTTCATCATGAGCTTTTAAAAGTTCAGCCTTGGCTGCTTCTAAGTTCTCATGTTTATTTGGCCCACCTACTGGGTATGGAGCTTGAGTTCCTTTAGGGAATTTTCTGTGGTTGTATAAAGACTCCGTGTACGCCTCTAGCATTTCTTCTGGAGTAGTTAATTCTCTCTTATCAGAAGCGTATGTTAACCTCAGCTGTGTTTCTAAATGCTCTACCATTTGCTGTGGAGTTAATCCACCCCATTTAGCTTCTGTAGAATCGGTAAGGTTTACCAATTTGGCCGCTATGTTCTTTTTAGAAAACTCCATAAACGGAGACTTCTTTTCTACCATAGTTAAGATGGTAGCTATAGCAGAAAGCTCGTCATTTTGGTCAAACACTTCTACGTACCACTTCACTATTCCTGACGGGAATTCTCTTCCACGTACATCTCGCTCTACACGTTCTTTACACGTTAGGCGCACATAAATGGTGTCGTTATGGTAAATAGGCTTTAGAAAACGAATTTCTTCCAATCCATAATTGGCAGCCACGGGCCCTTTATTCGGGTAAACAAATAATCCCGCTGCTGCAGAGACTATGAAATAACCATGCGCACATCGCTTTTCAAAAATGGTTCCTGCCAGTGAAGTAATGTCTGTATGCGCATAAAAATGGTCCCACGTAAGATTAGCGAAATTGATAATATCGGTATCCGTTACCGTTCTATTATGTGTTTTTAGCGACATTCCCGGTTTGATATCCTCAAAATGATAGCTAAACGGATGCGCAGGAGACTCTTTGTACTTGGCTCCTGCTTGGTAAATTCCTGTAATTTCTGAGATGGTAGTAGGAGTTCCTTGGATAGCGGTGCGTTGCAAATAATGCGCTACTCCTCTCATTCCTCCCATTTCTTCTCCACCACCAGCTCTTCCTGGACCTCCGTGAGTAAGCTGCGGTAATGGCGAACCGTGGCCAGTACTGAACTTGGCCATTTCTCTATTGATCACCATAATTCTACCATGATGGCTGGCTGCTCCTATCACAAATTCTCTTGCTATTTCATCATTGAATGTAGCTATAGAACATACCAGAGAACCTTTTCCCATCTTGGCCAATTCTATGGCGTCTTCTAAATTTTTATAAGGCATTATAGTAGCCACCGGACCGAAGGCTTCCACCTCGTGAACAGCTACATTTTTATGCGGCTCTTTTTCCAATAACAGAATAGGCGCTAAGAAAGCTCCGTCTGTAGCATTGGCATCTATGAGATTCAGTGCATCTTTATCTCCATAGACTACTTCTGCGGTTTTACTAAGCATGGCTACGCGCTCCTGAACCTCTTTTACCTGGTCTTTACTAGCCAATGCTCCCATTCTCACCTCCTTCAGTGAAGGATTTCCTATGGATACTTTAGCCAGTGCTTTTCCTATGGCTTTCTGCACATCTTCCACCAAGTTTTCAGGTACAAATATTCTACGGATGGCAGTACATTTCTGACCACACTTGGTAGTCATTTCTTTTATAACTTCTTTAACAAATAAATCAAATTCAGGAGTTCCAGGGACAGCATCTTCTCCGAGAACAGAGCAGTTTAGAGAATCTGCTTCCATGTTAAACGGAACGGCTTCATCTATAACTCTAGGGTTGGCTTTGAGCATTTTCCCTGTGCTAGCAGAACCGGTAAATGTGACTACATCTTGAGACATTACGGTTTCTAGAATCGTTCGGGCAGATCCACAGATTAATTGCAACGCGCCTTCTGGAAGAATTTTACTAGCTATAATTTCTCTCACTACTGCCTCGGTTAAAAAGCTAGTAGAGGTAGCTGGTTTCACCACTGCCGGCACTCCAGCCATCCAGTTTACAGCACACTTTTCTAGCATTCCCCACACCGGGAAATTGTAGGCGTTAATGTGAATGGCCACACCCTGTTTGGGAACCATAATGTGATGCCCCATAAACGCTTCACCACGGCTTAAATCTATAGGAGCTCCGTCTACATGAAAGGTTTGGTTAGGGAATAATTTACGCAGAGAAGCGTTGGCAAAAAGATTACCGAATCCTCCTTCTATGTCTATCCAGCTATCTGCTTTAGTAGCTCCAGTGAGGTAGCTAATAGGATAAAACTCGGCCTTCTTTTTCATGAGGTGCATGGCCAGCTTTTTCAGCATATTTCCACGCTGCTGGAAAGTCATTTTTCTTAATGCTGGTCCTCCCGTAGCTCTTCCGTATTGTAAAATATCTCCGAAGTCTAATCCCTCCGTAGTAGAGTGGTGTATGAGTTCTCCGTTAAAAGCATTATAGACAGGAACACCTTCTCCAGCGCCTGTTTCCCAGTTTCCTAAAACGTAATTTCCTAGCTTGGTCATTTCTCCTAAAAATTGAATATGGGTGCAAGGTAAGGAATAGCCGTTTCAATTTTTCAGTTCATAGTTGATGGTTTTCTAGTTTGTAGATAATCAACTATGAACCATAAACTACAAACTAAGAACTGACTTAAGACCCAAGCTTTTTAGACTGATATTCGTTTTATAGGCAGAAGAATTATCTTCGTATAAAATCTAAATAACCCAAACTAATTAATGAAATTATTCAAAATTTTCCCCTTGATGCTTGTTTTTATGGGATTGATTCCCTCGTGTTGTTGTCCAGATGTGGACCCATTTTACATGCCCACAGAAATGACGGTGAAATCTATTTGGAATAATTCTCTTTATGATGAATTTGAAGATTTGACTATAGAGGAAGCTGATGGGTTTGAGTTATGGCTAGAGTTTACTAAAAGAGAGTTTTTAGCCGATATGACACCTTCATTTAGCTTTATAAATCAAGCTATGGCTACACAGCCATGTCCGGGAGATGGAGAACAAGGGTTAAAACACAAAGCTAGTGGTATAAAGATTATATCTACCTCGGATTTTCAGGATATACCTGCAGGAGAAAGTATAAATCACTTTTTTCATGTATTAGAATACGATGAAGATTCTGAAGAAGGAACACCTCAATACCTGAAAGTAGAATTAGAGAATGTGCTTAGTTCTATAAATACTGGATATGTGTATGTTCCTGAAATCGCTTTAAAGTTGAGTTCACTTCCTGAAAACAATTTAGCGCATTCATTTTCGGTAAAGCTAACTTTTGAAGATGGGAGCACTGTTTCTGGAGTTTCTTCTGAGGTCCAGTTTTAATCCTTCGTTTTATTTCTGAACCTGTTAACATTTACCGCATCTTCAATAGGAGTTTGTGAAGTGATTAAAGAGGTGAGTTGCTTCGCAAAAAGTGGAGCAAGCATAATTCCTTTTGTTCCCATTCCATTGAATATACCTATTTCAGGATGATCAGCATGAAAGCCCATTATAGGGCGGTGATCAGCTGAAGTAGGTCTTATTCCTGCGTGGTGTTTTACTAGCTCTAATTCTGGTTTTTCTTTTAGCCCAGATTCTAATTTTTTTATCAATTTTTGTTTGCTTTCCTCTGAGGGCGAAGGTTCTGGTAAGTCCCATTCAAAAGTGGCTCCCATTTTATACGAGCCATCTTCTAAATTTAGCAGCCATTGGCCATTATTGAAGACTCCTTTTAATTTCAAATCGTCAGCTCTTACATGAAGCATGTTTCCATGGGTTCTGGTTATAGGAAGGTAACTCCAAAACTTGCTTTCTGTGGTTTTATATCCATTGGCATAGATGATTTTTTCGGCTTCATAACCATTCCATATAACTCCATAATCCGTTATTTCTAAATCTTTTTCGTTAAACTCTGCCTCTAAAAATGCATCTTGATTTTCCAAATAATCTTTGAATGCGGGCAGGAAAACAGGCAAGTCTATATAGCCTCCTTTTATAGTACCATATCCAAATTCATCGTTAGCTACCGCTTCTACTTCTAGCTGGGTCTTTTCTTCTAAATAAACTGAATACCGCTCATCGTTTGCTGCTAAATGAAAGTCATTGGCCGCATCATTACTTGGAAACAACCGAACGATTTCTCGATTGTACATAAACTTCTTATCTAGAATCTCTTCTAATTCAGAGTATACGTGTAGCAATACTGGTAACAAATCATCTGCTCTCCATGATTTTTTCAGTTTCTTAAACAAGATGGGATTCCACATTCCTGCTGCTATTAAAGTAGCCGAAGTCTTATGACCATTATCCACTACAAGCACTTTTTTACCCGCTTTTATTAGCTCATGAGCTAACAAGCTGCCGGCTATTCCTTGGCCTATTATTATAATGTGTGTCTTGTTCAAAGTGCTTTTAATAATGTGGCTATTTAATCTGTTTTCACTAAATACAACTCTCTATTTCCAAACTTGATAGTCATACTGTCTAGTTTTTCAAAGTTGTGTTTATCAATCCACTTTTCAGCTACTAAATGATATGCATCTGGCCAAACACCTTCAGTATGCCATAGAATTTCTTTTCTTTCTCTTTGAATGTAAAAAGCAGATTGCTGGTTAATGGCTGACCATCTAAGTAACTTTAGTCGTTCATCTGTGGTCTGCTTAGCTAAAGCTACAGCTTCAGTTTTATATTCAAATGTTCTTCCACTTTTCAATCTAGCAGGAACTCCTGACCAACTAAAGGCTAGCTTAAAGGTTAATAAAACTAGAATGAATCCAACATATTTATGTTGTTTTAAATAAATCAAAGCTCCTATAGAAATTAAGGCTAAGAGGACTACTATTACGCCTTTCAAAATTGAAAAACCTAAATCCAAGGATAAGAAAGGGAGTACCATAGCCCCGATTATCATCAAAGCCGCAAAACCGAGAAATATATATCGAAGTATTTTCTTAGCTCGTTCATTTTCAGAAACAAAATAACCTTGAGCTAAAAGGATGAAAATAATAGGATATAGCATGAATAAATACCTAGGATAATACCCCGGGCTTAACCAGTAAACAGGAACATTCACAATTAGAATTAGCGAAAGAAGTTTCAAGAATTCATTCTGCCAAATTTTTCTTCGGACATCTTTTTTAAATAAAAAAATCACAAACAGACTCCATGGGGCTAAATGATATAAGTGCTCCACGGGAAATTTGAAAATGTGAATTAAGCTTTCATACCATGCTTTGTCTATAATTGTTCTTTGTGCACTTTGTTCCCACATTATGCTGGCCCACCCTTCT
>CAJXOV010000186.1 GCA_913057815.1 uncultured Flavobacteriales bacterium | reverse complement strand
CTATTCGTCGGCAGCGTCAGATGTGTATAAGAGACAGCAGATAGCCTGTATTCGATTTCGGCTATTCCAGGTGGAATAACGGAAAACACGACTTTTGAATTAATTGAAATTATTGACGACAACAACACTTGTGTAACACTATCAGAAACGATAGCAACTGTACTATTAGCTCCTGAGGTAAATGTTGACTTTTCAATTGATGGAACTATTTGTGCTGGAGATTCTTTGTTAACAACTATGACTCTTACAGGAGATGGACCTTGGGTGATTGATGTGAATTCACCTGGATCTGTTATCCCAGATGAAATAACGGCTTCAATAACCCCTTTTGAATATTACGCCTTGGAAGATGGTGTTTACACTATTTCTGCTATTGAAGACACATACGGGTGTCCCGGAACTATTAATGGTCAAGTAGACGTGACCCTAATAGAATTATCACAAGCCAATATCGATGGTACTTCTAACATATGTCCAGGGTCTGAAGTTGAAGTTCCTCTTACATTAATTAGTGATGCTCCATTGCATTTTGAGATTTTAGATCCAAACAATGTTTTGATTGAAGATAGTGCGGGTTACTTTATAGGTGATAGCACATTTACTGCCAGCATACCAGGTATATATACATTACAATTAGTACGAAATATTGACGGTTGTGAAAATGACACCATTACCTCGACCCACAATGTTCTTGAGGTAACTACTCCAATGGCTACTTTAAGTGGAAATGGTTTCATTTGTACGGATGACTCTACTCAAGTTTTCATTGACATCCTGAACGGAACAGCACCATTCGACTATACGCTTCAAGAAATAACGACTCTAGAATCAACAGTTTTTAATCAGGTTACACTTTCCGATTCTACTTTCATACTAGCTGCTGGGGAGTATACATTAATCAACTTCATAGATAGTAACAATTGTGTCGGCTCATTGGCGCAGAATATTACCTTACTCGATTCACCATTACCTATAATAGACGCAGGTATCGATTTTAGTGCATGTGCCAACAGTGTAAATATCCTAGGAACCATTGATGATCCTCTACTTACTTATGAATGGACTTCGAATAACATAGCTGTGTTAGACACGTTAACTGGAGCGTTTCCTCAAATCACAGTTTTAAATAGCGGAATTATTGATGTTATATTTGAAGTATACTTAGAGGTAAACAATGGAATCTGTGCAAACCATGACACATTAGAAATCACTGTCCCACCTCAACCGCTGTCTGACGCAGGACTAGATGTTTCAGTTTGTTTTGGTGAACCAGCAGTGTTAAGCGGGATGGGAATGGGTACTCTCTCATGGCTGAACAATGGAAATTTAGATGATTATACTATTGCAACGCCAAATGTTCTAAACACCCAGGTGACTGACACTTTTATTCTACAAATAGAAGATGCTTTTAATCCAGGATGCTTTGGACTTGATTCCGTTATTGTTAATGTAAATCCGGAAATAAATATTTCTCTAGATTACACATCAGAAACATGTTTTGGAACATGTGAAGGCACCATTACTCCAACTATTACTGGTGGAACTGGCGCTATTACCGAGGTCTGGACAAATTCTATAGCAGATGTATTAGATCCTCTTAGCCTTATTAATCTTTGTGCTGATTCCTATACAGTCTCCATCACCGATGATTCTGGATGCACAGCTGATTCAACCCTACTTATAACAGAAATTGCAGAGTTTTATATAACAGATGTACTAATTACAGATCCTATTTGTTTCGGAGATGAAACAGGGATTATTGAAGTATTAGCTGTCAATGCAGATTCCATTACAGTCAATTCAACAATCCAGCTACTAAGTCCAATTTTCACGGATTTACCTGCCACTGATTACGATATCACTGTGGTAAATAACATTGGGTGTGAAGCAGACACAACAGTAACTCTCAATTCAAACCCTGAGCTATTCATCAACACAAATTTCGACACGTTAGACTTGTGTGATGGTGACAATGTAACCTTTGAAGCAACTGCCTCTGGCGGAGTAAACGACTACAATTATTTTTGGATACCAAACACTGGGGATTTCAACACCAACTCTGGAATGGTAAATCTAACACCTACTGAGGATATTTCTGTTCAAGTTTACGCTACCGATGATGCCGGCCAATGTTTTTCAGACACTTTAGACATGTTGGCTACTTTTCCTCCAGTAATTTCAGTAACAGTCAATGATGACATTACCATATGCCAAGGAGAACAAGTCATCTTAGAATCTGTAGTATCAGGTGGAACGGGTATACTCAGTTGTTTTTGGGATGTGCCTGAAACTGGCATCATCAACAACTGTATAACTACTGTGATGCCTACTATCAGCACTACCTATTCTGTGACAGTTGAAGATGGATGTTCTATTCCAGTAACGGCATCATTTGATGTGAATGTGAATATTACACCACAACCAACATTTAGCGTAGATACATTAAATGGATGTTACCCTGTTACAGTCAACTTTTCAAACACAACCGATGCTGCGTTACAAGGGAATTGTTCATGGGATTTCGGAGATGGAAGTGTTCCTCTTCCTATATGCACTGACGTAACTTATTCGTATGTGAATCCAGGAAACTATACTCCTAGTATTACCGTTACATCAGACGAAGGCTGCACCGGAACTTCATCTTTCAACCCAACGATCATAGTCTATGACTACCCTACTGCAGATTTCGACTGGAGTCCGAACCCAACGAATATCTTAGAGCCTGAAGTTCAATTTATAAATCTAACTTCTGGCGGAACAAATTATTTATGGGAAGCAGAAGGTGCTTTCACAGCTACTGGGACTAATCCTTATTTTGAATTTGAGCCAAACAGTTTAGACTCGTATAACATATGTCTTCAAGCTGAAAATGAATTTGGCTGTGCAGATACGATCTGCAAATTTCTGGTCATAGAAGGAATTGTAATAGTAAACGTTCCAAACGCATTTTCGCCAGATGGAGACAATTTAAATGAAGTGTTTATGCCTTCCGCTGTTGGAATAGCTGCTGAGAATTATTTATTTCAAATATGGTCAAGAGAAGGAAATCTAATTTTCGAGACAACTGAGAGAGGAGTGGCCTGGGATGGATCAATTTCGAATGGAGATTACTATGCTGGAAACGCTGTTTACACTTGGATACTAGAAGTGCAGGATTCAATGTCAGCTGATATCCATACCTACAAAGGACATGTTACTATCTTAAGGTGATTCTCCTTGCACTATAAACGATTGGTTTCTTATTTCTGAATCATCTAAAGTTACTTTCATATGATATGTGCCTGATGCTAGATCAAAAACATTGAATAAGTAATCTTTGTTATTCTGATCTGGCTCTAAATATGTTTCATCTTTCACAAGCTCTCCACTACTACTGAAAATCTGAAAATGAGCCTTTGTATAATTTACATTTCTAAGATTCACACAAAACTCTGTTTCCATAGGATTAGGATATAACCATACTTCATCATCCACTGGGAAAACATTTTTCATCTTGAACAAATAAAGACCTGTCTGTCGATCAGAAATTAATATTCTACCAGAAGGCATGACATGAACACCCCAAGCTCCTCTGCCCTGAACATCCTCCTCAGGATATGTATCATAGAAAGCACAAACCTTCGGACTACTAACATCAGAAACATCAAACACCTGAAGCCCGTCATAATAATGTGACACAAAAATCAAATCTCCAATCCATTCCAAATTGTGAGGCATCGTATTCACGTTTAAACCACTGTTGAATAAAGATACCACCTGTAAATCTGAAGGGTCCCTTACATCTATTATTTTCATTCTTTTAGAAGGAGTTTCATCAGCGAAGGCAAAATAATTACCATCAGGAGATAACCAACCTGAATGATTATATCCTTCATCAGGATAACCATCTATAAAAGAAATAATAACTGGAGCTTCAGGAATACTAAAATCAAAAATGAATAGCCCTTGATTTCCTGCACTTAAGTAGGCAATATTATCCTTAGCAAAAACATCATGAACATATTCAACATCGTTAAAATCATTTACTAACTCAGGATTCCCTGGAGTTGTTGAAATATCAAATACTTTTAACGCACTCCCTTCAGGTCCTGAAACATATAACTTTTCTCCAGACGCATCAACTGTTACATTATGAGCAGTACTGACATGAGTGGTGTCATCTAACACAACATTTATTGAAGATGGTAATCCCGAAACATCAATTACTTGTAACGAACTACTTCCTTGATCACAAACTGCATATAAATAACCTTTGAAAAAGGCAAAATCTCGATGAACAACGGGGCCTTGGAACTTCCCTGATACAAATCCAACATTTTCCATTTCATTATTTTCAGGAAGAGTAAAAATGTGAGTACCTAAAGTTGAGCCTATACATCCATACTCTTGACCGTTTACTTCGAAACCCCAAACATCATTGTATTTAGCCGATCCATGGAATGGGACATCTTCACCATCCCAATTTGCCAAAAGAGTAATATTCTCACTATTCTGAGAATAAGCTTGAATAGAAAAAGCAAGAAAAACTAAAAATCCAATATTTACTTTCATTTGAGGGTTAGATTACATTCAAATGTAACATATGATAAGAACCTAGTAGTTACTTTTGAAAAAAACCAATTCATGAACCGAATCATTTTTTCCTTTATTATCATAACTCTAACAGGAGTGTTTTCAGAATTAGGAGCCCAAGACGTACCAAAGTGTCGAACATATGATGCAATCGACATGTTACTTCTTCAATATCCTCATCTAAGAGAACAAATGGAAGAAAGCGAAAACGAGCTCGAAGATTTCACCATGGACTTTACTGCGAATAGATCAGGAGATGAAGAAATCTATTTAATCCCTGTTGTTTTTCACATAATTCATGATGGAGGAATTGAGAATATTTCAGATGAGCAGGTTTATGATGCCATGACAATCTTAAACAGAGATTTCAGATTAGAGAATGAAGATGTAGAAGATGTGATAGAAGAGTTTTCAAGTTTACCAGCTGACATAAAAATTGAATTTAAACTGGCTCAAAGAGATCCGAGTGGAAACTGTACTAATGGAATTAATAGAGTTCAAAGTATTCTTACCGATGAAGGTGGAGAAAATATGAAGAGCTTAAGCATGTGGCCGAGGGATTCATATTTAAATGTATGGGTATGTAGAGATGCAGGAGGAGCTGCTGGGTATACTCTTATTCCATCTTCGGTAGATGGAAACTTTGGACTTTCAAATGACGGAATAGTTCTTCTTCATAATTACACAGGCTCAATAGGGACTAGTAATGAAAATAGATCAAGAACTTTAACACATGAAGTAGGACATTGGATCAACTTAAGACATTTATGGGGAGGAACAAATGATCCCGGAGAAGCTGACAACTGCTTTATCGATGATGGAGTAGATGACACACCTCTTTCTCTTGGCTGGACGTCATGCGTGTTAGCTGGTGAGACTTGTGGAAGTTTAGATAATATCCAAAATTACATGGAATATTCCTGTCTCTTATACACATCTCCGAGCCCACGAGACCTCTCTA
>CAJXOV010000185.1 GCA_913057815.1 uncultured Flavobacteriales bacterium | reverse complement strand
CCTTACAACTATTAATTGTGATTTTTTAGAACTTCTATTTTCTAATTTTAACAGTGAATTTCTCCAGAATTAACCAACGAAATCTACTTTAGAGGTTAGGAAACCAATCAAGATAAACTAATCAAAATGAAACATCTACTATTCATTATTTCAGCGTTCATGATAACACAAACTAAAGCCCAAGAAAAACCAGATCTACCTGGAGACAACTCACTTCCAAGCACTGAATTAGAACTTACTCAGTTAGCAAATTTGGAAACCGGAAAATTCAAATACTCTGTTGATGACTATTTTAAAAAGCCCGAACAGTCGAGTTTTCAATTCTCTCCTGATGGAAAATACTTTTCTTATAGACAAAGAGATGAAAACGGTAAAAGTCATGTTTTTGTAAAAAACACAGAAACCGACAAGGTTAACTTAGCTGTGACAGAAGGAGATGATTTAATAAGAGGATATGGCTGGGCAAATAACACTAGACTTATATACCTGAAGGACAAAGGAGGAGACGAAAACTATCATATATATGCTGCTGATATTGATGGAAAAAACTCAATGGACCTCACTCCATTTGAAGGAGTGAAAGCTAACTTCTCTAATCTATTAAAAGATCAAAAAGATTATGTGATTGTAGATATGAATAAAAACAATCCTGAAATTTTCGAGCCGTTTAAACTGAATATAGTAACAGGTGAGCTCACTCAACTTTATAAGAATGAAGACGCATCTAACCCTATTAGCGGATATACATTCGATAAAGATGGAAATTTAAAAGGTTACTCTCAACAGGAAGGCGCTACCAATTACTCTTTCTACTACAGATTAGCTGAAGACAAACCTTTTCAAAAAATGTTTACTACTACATGGAAAGACAATTTTTATATAGTTGGTTTCGATTATGCTTCTGGAAATCCACATCAAGCTTATGTTATATCAAATTTAGAAAGCAATACTGACGAACTTGTTTTGTATGATTTCAAAACGAATAAAGAAATTAAAAAGGTGTTTTCTAATCCTACTTTTGATGTAGGCGGAATGAGTAGATCAAGACTCAGAAACTACGAAATAGATTATTTCTATTTCAACGGAGAGAAAAGCACTACCATTCCTGTTAGTGATAAATACAAGAAGCTTCATGAGAAATTCTCAAAACAATTCGGGAACAAGGAGTTCGACATCTCTAGCGCTACAGACTTAGAAGACAAGTATTTGATTTATGTTTCTAGCGATAGATTATATGGGAAGTACTTTACCTACGATGTTAAAACTGATGCATTCAAAGAGATAATGGACTTGATGCCTCAACTGAAAGAAAGTGACATGGCTGAAATGAGATCCATTAAATTTAAATCGAGAGATGGTCTTACCATTTATGCCTATGTCACTGTACCCAACGCTACGTTAACCGGAGCTAAAGTTCCACTTATAGTAAACCCTCATGGTGGACCTTATGGACCTAGAGATTCCTGGGGATTTAATCCAGAAACACAATTATTTGCTAGCAGAGGTTATGCGACTCTCCAAATTAATTACAGAGGTTCGGGAGGTTATGGAAAAGAATTCTATTTAGCAGGGAACAAACAGATAGGACGTAAAATGCTTAACGACCTAGAGGATGGAGTAGCATTCGTTAAAACTCTAGGGTTAATAGATGAAAACAAAATCGCTATATACGGAGCAAGTTATGGAGGCCTAGCTACGCTGGGAAGTTTAGTAAAAACTCCAGACTTATATACTTGCGGTGTAGATTATGTAGGAGTTTCTAATCTATTTACTTTTTTCAAATCATTCCCACCTTATTGGAAACCATATTTAGGACAAGTATATGAGCAGTGGTATGATGAAAATTCTCCTGAGGATCAAGAAATAATGAAAGAGGTATCTCCTGCTCTTAATGTAGATAAGATGAAAAAACCGCTATTCGTGGTACAGGGCGCTAATGATCCTAGAGTAAATATAGATGAGTCAGATCAGGTTGTACAAAACCTAAGAGAAAGAGGATTTGAAATTCCTTACATGGTAAAATATGATGAAGGTCATGGTTTTGGAAAAGAGCACAACAGAATCGAGCTTTACAAATCAATGATGGGCTTTTTCGCCAAACATCTGAAGGGAGCCTAGTGCTTAAAATGAATTTAAAAAAACCCTCTCAATTAATTTTGAGAGGGTTTTTTGTTGGATTTAAATACCAGAAGAACTCGCTATTTAGAATTATAAAATCTGAATCTTTACATAAATAATATTTTCAACATTTATAGTGTTAGGTTTTCTATTTTAAATTAATTTCAAGGTTATGAATAAACTGTCTGATAGAATAAAAAAAAAGGAATCGGAAACTCAACCGAACAACCCTCTTCATGGTGTTAGACTTGATTTTATCCTGAATCAGTTATTCGTACTATACGGCTGGGAAGGCTTGGCCAAAGAGGTTAATATCAACTGCTTTAAAAGCAATCCAACCATGAAGTCTAGCCTTACATTTTTAAGGAAGACTCCTTGGGCCAGAGCTAAAGTCGAAAAATTATATTTGGACGTTTGTAGTAAATAGCATTTTGAATTCTAGGGTATTTAAAATATTAGGTCCAGGAATTCTCTTCGCCTCCACAGCTATAGGAGTAAGTCATTTAGTTCAAAGCACACGCGCAGGAGCAGATTACGGATTCACTCTTTTATGGGCCATACTGCTGGCTAATTTATTCAAGTATCCTTTTTTCGAATTTGGTTCTAGATACGCTAATACCAAAGGGAAATCTATTATAGATGGATATGCCGGTTTGAGTAAATGGATGCTCTACCTCTATCTACTTATCACACTAGGAACCATGTTCTTTGTGTCTGCAGCCGTGTGTGCAGTTACGGCTGGTTTTTTTCAAAACTTATTTGGATTAAAAGCCATTTTCGGAGAAAACAGCACACTCTACACAAACTCAATTCTTATACTTTTCGGGGCAGCTATTCTTATTCTAGGCAAGTATAAAACCCTGGATTCTATCATTAAACTCATAGGAATTACGTTACTACTTTCTACTTTACTAGCCTTCACTCTCACCTTATGGAACGGCCCTGCTAAAGAAGGAAAATTATTTGGGCATTTTTCTTGGCAAGGAAGTGATGCCCTTTTCCTAATAGCACTCATGGGATGGATGCCTACTGCTGTAGATTTATCTGCTTGGAATAGTTTATGGACTTTAGAGCGGATAGCACAAACCAACTATAAACCCACTTTAAAAGAAACAATAAAGGAATTTAATTTCGGTTATTTGGTATCCGCATTCCTTTCAATTTGTTTCTTAACCTTAGGAACTTACATTATGTTCGGTTCGGGAGAAACGTTAAGTGGTTCGGGAGCGGTCTTTGCCAATCAGGTAGTTACCATGTTTACCTCAAGTATAGGTGAATGGAGTTATATCATTATAGCAGCGGCTTCTTTTAGCATAATGCTCGGAACATTTATTGCAGTATTAGATGGTTATGGAAGGGCTTTATCTAGGACCGCGACATTGGTATTGAAAAAAGAGAAGGACACTCCTAAGGCGTATAACATTTCTATGATACTGACAGCCACAGGAGCTTTCGGCTTGATTTATTATTATTTAATAGCTGCGCAAAACGGACAAGGATTCAAAACACTAGTAGATGTAGCCACTACCCTATCCTTCTTGGTGGCTCCCTTCATAGCCATCGCTAATTACCGTTTGGTAACCAACAAGGAGTTCCCAGAGAATAGTCAACCTCCAAAATGGTTAAGACTACTAAGTGTTTTAGGAATACTTTTCTTAGTCATATTTAGCATTTTCGGAGCTTCAGAGATTTATAAGCTTTATTTTTAGCTAAGCGTTGCAACCCTTATTTCTTAATCTGCATCACTACTCGTAACAAGTGAATACTCTTTTAAAACATAGCACAATAATTTTCTTCTGTCTTGTAGGATTGAGCTTTACTGGCTGTATTTCTGACACTGGGGAAGAAATAGTAAACTTAGCGTATCTGCAAACTTATTGTGCTGACTCATGGGATTTAGCTGTGCAGGATACTCAGCAGGAATATTCAACTGAAGCTAGAGTTTCTGATTATTTAGGGGAATTAAATATCGAATTTGAGAGTTTATCCATTTCGGATGTAAATCCACCTGAAGCCTGTTTGGCTTGCAGCTGTTTAACAGGTATGGTTATCTATCTGACTATAACAAATCAAGAAGATGAGGAGATCCTAGAATCCATTGGTTTCTACACTGAATGACAGAACAAGAACTCATATCACAATGCATAGAAGGGAACTATAGAGCTCAGAAAAAGCTCTACACGAAATTCTCTGGAAAAATGATGGGGGTTTCTATGCGTTACGCTAGCTGTGTTCCGGAGGCTGAAGATATTTTGCAAGAGTCATTTATCAAAGTATTTAATAAAATAGACACTTTTAAAGCTACAGGACCACTAGGTGGTTGGATAAGGAGGATAGTTGTGAACACGGCATTGCAACGCATAAGAGATAACAAAAACTACAGAATGCATGTGGAAATCGATGCTTCTGAGTCTATGTTAGAAGTGTCAGATGATGTGCTAGCTCAAATGGAGGCAGCAGAAATCATGAAAAAAGTACAGAAGCTACCTACTGGATTCAGAACGGTATTCAACCTGTACGCTATAGAAGGCTATACGCATCCGGAAATAAGTAAAGAATTAGGAATATCAGTAGGAACGAGTAAAAGTCAATATAGCAGAGCTCGAGCCATTTTAAGAAAATTAATAGAGAAAGAAGAAAATATCAGTGAGAAGGCCGTATAAACATATAGACTTGAACGATAAGTTCTCTGACTTTGAGCATACGCCTGAAGATTCAAGCTGGAATACTATTTCTGGTGGAATAAACTCTCGCCAGTCAGCTGGTGGTTTAGCTGATAAAATGGATGAACTATCTGTACAGCCAAGTGCTGCCGTGTGGAGTGACATAGCCGCTCAAACACATCCTAACAGAAAAAAGAAAGCTGTTTTATGGTGGAGCTACGGTGCAGCTGCTTCACTAATCTCTGCTGTTTTACTAGCTTCATTGGTATTTAACAGTTCTCCAGATTTAACTTCACTTTACACTCCAAGAGGTATCAACTCTGAACATCTTTCTAGTTGGGATGAAGATTCTGCAGACCAAGAAAACTCAACGAAAATCGCTAACAAAGAGAATAGTTTAACTACAGTTTCTGAAGAAATCTCGAATCAACCTTTTCAAAAAGAGAAACCCTCTTTTGATTCAAAAGGAAGCCGTAAGTCATTGATAGCAAATCAGGCTAATGATAAATCATTTAACTCGACTTCTTCTCCCGATAAAACTGAAGGTCTTATTCAGCAAGTAATCGAAGAAGGTGAAACTCTTTATTCTTCAACTGGAAATGAGAACGGCCTTCACCCTTTACATCTAAATTCAGAGGATTCTTTAGTTACGTTTAGAATTAATAAAACTAGACTCAAGCCTCGTTTTTATTTGGATTATAGCACAGTAGATATCCTGTCTCTTATACACATCTCCGAGCCCACGAGACCTCTCTACATCTC
>CAJXOV010000184.1 GCA_913057815.1 uncultured Flavobacteriales bacterium | reverse complement strand
CCCTTCTTGGTGGAACCTCATCTCCCATGAGCATAGAGAAAACTCTATCTGCCTCAGAAGCATTGTCTATGGTTACTTGACGTAACGTTCTAAACTCAGGATTCATAGTAGTATCCCATAGCTGCTCTGCGTTCATCTCACCTAGACCTTTGTAACGCTGAATACCTACACTTCTTTCTTCACCTGAACCTTTGAATTCTTGAACCAGTCTATCTCTCTGATCATCATCCCAAGCGTAAGATTTCTTAGCTCCTTTTTTCACTAAATAAAGAGGAGGAGTGGCTATGTAAACATACCCGTTCTCAATCAACTCTCTCATGTGACGGAAGAAGAATGTTAAAATTAGCGTTTCAATGTGGCTACCATCTACATCGGCATCACACATAATAATCACTTTATGGTATCTTAACTTTTCTAGATTTAAGGCTTTGGCATCTTCCTCAGTTCCTAGTCTTACTCCTAAAGCAGTATAGATATTTTTAATCTCCTCGTTCTCGAAGATCTTATGAGGCATTGCTTTTTCTACATTAAGAATCTTACCTCTTAATGGCATAATAGCCTGAAACATCCTGTCTCTTCCTTGCTTGGCAGTTCCACCGGCAGAATCTCCCTCGACTAGGTAAACTTCACATAAAGAAGGATCTTTCTCAGAGCAATCTGAAAGCTTTCCTGGAAGTCCACTCCCACTCATGACATTCTTACGCTGAACCATCTCTCTGGCCTTTTTGGCAGCATGTCTAGCCTGAGCAGCTAAGATTACTTTGGTTACAATTTGTTTAGCATCCATTGGGTTTTCCTCCAAATAATCTGCTAACATTTCACTTACCGCCTGAGAAACTGGGGCTGTTACTTCTCTGTTTCCAAGCTTAGTCTTTGTTTGACCTTCGAACTGAGGTTCTGCTACTTTTACAGAAACTACAGCTGTAAGTCCTTCTCTAAAGTCATCACCAGCTATTTCGAACTTCAATTTATCTAACATCCCTGAAGCATCTGCATACTTCTTTAGTGTGTTAGTTAAACCTCTTCTAAATCCTGAAAGGTGAGTTCCACCCTCATGGGTATTAATATTATTTACATAAGAATGGATATTCTCATTGAACGAAGTGTTATAAGTCATAGCCACTTCTACCGGCACTCCATTTCTTTCTCCAGTAATATGAATTACTTGAGACATAAGCTGCTCTCTAGTAGAATCTATATACTCTACAAACTCTTGCAAACCTCTTTCTGAAAGAAACTCCTCAGATGGATATTCTCCTTTTTCATCTGTAGCTCTTTCATCAGTAAGTGTTAATCGAAGACCCTTATTTAAGAAAGAAAGCTCTCTTAGCCTAGTAGCCAAAGTTTCGTAATTAAACTCTACAGTTTCGAAAATCGAATCGTCTGGCTGAAAGATAACCTGAGTTCCTCTGTAATCAGAGTCTCCTATTTCTTTAACCGGATAAGATGCTTTTCCCTTTTGGTATTCCTGCATGTAATGTTTTCCATCTCTAAAAACCTCAGCTTTTAGATCTTTAGAAAGTGCATTTACACATGAGACACCCACACCGTGTAGTCCACCAGAAACTTTATAAGAATCCTTATCGAATTTACCTCCTGCACCTATTTTAGTCATTACTACCTCTAGGGCAGAAACTCCTTCTTTCTCATGCAAACCGATAGGAATTCCCCTACCATTATCGATAACTTTTACTGCGCTTCCCTTTTCAATAGTCACATGAATAGTATCACAATAACCAGCCATAGCTTCATCTATGGAATTATCTACTACCTCATATACTAAATGGTGTAAACCTCTTACACCTACATCACCTATATACATGGAAGGTCTTAACCTTACATGCTCCATTCCTTCTAAGGACTGGATGCTACTGGCGTCATATCCTTTTTTTGGTTCTTCGCTCATTATATATGTCTTAAAGTCTTAATCAATTTAACGTGAAAAACCGCAGAATTCACCGCGGTTTCTCTATATGGTAAAGATACGAAATTCAAAGGGTTAAACAGCGTTGCAATGCTAGTAAAAACGCGGGTTTTTCCACATAATTACACAGTTATACACAATGAAAATTAAGCGCACTAAATCAAATGGTTAGAACTACTTAATATAAGTTGAGAGTAATGCTCTAAAAGCTATATGTAGCACCGCCCATGATGTTTAAACGCTGCACTGGATACGCGTTAAATCGCTGGTATTTACCCGCTATCATATTATTTATCTGAGCGAAAACAGAAAGCCTTTTGGTATATCTGTATTCACTTTTTAAAGTAACATCTATATATGGATCTAAAGTGTATGCATAATACGTGTTATCACCATTGGTAATTAATTCCCCTGTAGTGGCTCCTTCCTCGGACATATCTAGTATTTCCACCAAAGATTTCGCCCTTCTTTTTCCTAATGCTGAAATCTCTATTTCTGCTATTAATTTCTGCTCAATATTATAACTAGCACTTATAGCGATTTTGTTATTTGGCTGATTCCACACCTCTTCTGCTACTCTATCATTAAACCCCTGTTCTACCTCTCGGTCATCATAGATATAAAAATCTCCTCTTCCGAAGAATTTAACTTTGTCCCCTGCATTGTACGTAAGCTCACCTGTAATAGTGGTGCGTTTTAGAGCGCCATACTCAGTTCTAAACCTATTACCTGGTGTAACCAAAGAATCATTAGCGTAGTAAATAAAATCATCAAATGAAGCTCTTGAAATCTTAGTATTAAAACTCATATTAGATGAGATATTTCCTCTTACACCTCCATAAATATTAATCTTTTCATTGGTGTTTCTAATTACATCAGGATTAATTAAATCATCTACTAAGAAATTCTGAACAAACGGGTTTTCTCCGACTATAGTTCTGTATCTATTCTTATGTAGCTCACCTCCCAATCCTGCGTAAGGAATGAAAATACCATCAAACAAACTGTATCTAGCCTCAACATCTGGATATGCCCTTAATTTGGTTCCATTTGTAGCGTTTGCAGTAAGCTTAACACCCACCTTCACCATAAGTCCATTTCTATGCGTAGTAATTGTAGGGTTCAGAGTGAAAACCATGTTATTATGCTTCAACTCTACTCCTGAACGAAACACTTCATGCTTAAATTGATTGTAATCAATATCTACTCCTAACGCATAGTTTTCCGACCCCACAAACTTGTTCAGCTTAGCTCCAATAATGAAATTGTTCTCTGAACTTTTGACATTGTCAGAAAACTGCTTGAAGTCAAACGTACCTTTATAGTTCATTTTGGTTGTGTCCCTTTCATAACTTCTGAGGTTCACTCCGGTGCTAAAAGTTCTGTAGATTCTTTTATCGTCTATTTCGTAATTTGACGGAAAAACATCTGGATCAAATCCATAATAATGGATTTTCTCACGATCATAATCTACTGCTATACCTACTGAATGCTTTTTCAAAAAACGCTTTCCAGAAACTCCAATGGACAAATCAGAAAATGAATCTGCAATGGAATCAGCTGCACTAACAAACCCATCACTTGTGAAGTATTTTAAATGAGAATCAAACGTCCCATTTCTATTGTACCCATCCATGAATCTAATTTCTCCCAAGCCAGTAAATTTCGTTCCTACTGCTCCTTTAGCATATCCTCTAAACAGCTTCGGACGAGGTTTATCTATGGTAACCTTAGCTGCTGGAACTGGCTTTAGATCTATTTTCTGAGTTGGTTTTCTTGGAATCAGACTATAAGTCATAGGCGCTAATTCCACAGAAGATTCTATAATCTCTGGCAACTTAGAAACTTTATTAGCATCATTTAGGAACAACTCTGCCGTTCCCTGGATTACTACATTCAGATCTATTTCTTCCTCTGTTTCTTCTTGGCCAAAGGCCCCGAACCCTAGAATTAAACTTAGATTTAAGACTACTAGAATTCTACTATATTTTAATTTCCTGTTCATAGTTTTCTGGCTTTTATTCTTCGTCAAATAATTCTATTTGTACATCATTATCTTCACCTTGCTCTAAGGCAGCTCTTTCTATTTCTTCTAACTCGGCTAAACGAGCTCTTGATCTCACTTTCACCCAATCTTCATTGGCATTATCTATAAGCGCATTCAGAGTGGCTTTGGCTTGAAACATATCTTCTAATGCCACATACACTTCTACTAACAAGAGAAACCCCTTGAATTTATATTCATTGTACGCACTGAAGTTTTCAATTAATTCGAATATCTCCTTTTCGCAATTTTTATAGGCTCCTTTTTCAAAAGCTATTTTACACATGTAAAATTTAGCCTCAGCTCCTAGAATATTAATAGATTTTTGAACTTCTTTAAAGTCATAATAAGAGTCATCAAAATTTCCATTGTCAAACCTCACTTTCCCTCTTATCATATAGGCTTGATTTTTAATTTCCACTGGAGTATCGCCATTGTTAAGCACTCTTTCGGCATAATCTAAAGCGTAATCAAATCTGAGCAGCTCGTAATAACATCTCATCTGCCCGATTTCGGCCTCTAACAAGTTCATTTTTTGCACCGCTACACTTTCCAGCTCTATGTAATTATTTAGTGCAGCCTCATAGTACTTACTATTAAAGTTTAAGGTGGCTGAAATCTTTAAAGCTGGCTCAGAGTATTCTGATACAGGCTGAGTAATTACATAGTTATAATTGGTTAAGGCTTTCGATTTATCTCCTTCTTCAAAGTAAATTTCAGCCAAGTAATAATGAGCTTCTACAGAAAACAGCCCTGGTTCGAATTGACCAATGTACTCTTCTAAGGAAGATTTAGCCCTGACATAATTCATTTCAAAATATGAATCAATAGCTACCTGATACGCTGTACTATCCACGCTAGCGGTAGTGATATCCAAAATTGGATTTCCTGTTACTAAGTTATTATATGCCTGCAGTCCTCTTTCTTGGATATAAATATCTTTCACCAATTGAAGAGTTTCATTCATCACTTTATCTGAAGGATATTTAGCTACTACTTCATCAAAAGCAGCTAATGCCTCAGTGTTGTTACCCAACCTTCTGTGTAAAAAGACGATGTTTTTCAAAGACCTCTTAGCATATTGGCTACTAGGATTGGTTTCGATAATTCCGGAATAAGCCGCCAAAGCTTTGTCATCTTGATCTGTAATTCTATACGTTTCAGCTAATTCAAATTTAGAATCAAGAAGATATCTACCCTTACTATTTCCGTTAATGATTCTATTTAGGGTGCTGATTTTAGCATCTGTATCACCAGATAATCCTTGGCATACAGCCTTTTGGTACATAGCGTAATCTCCTCCTATTTGGTTTAAACTGATAGCTCTGTTATAAAAATCAATAGCCTGTGCATATTTCTTACTAACGTAGAAACAATCACCTGTCCTCAAATAAGAATCGTTTAATTTTCTTGAATCATCACCACTGTAATTGTCCGAAAACTTTCTAAACATACTTAGTGCTTGACTATAGTTTTTCATTTTGAAGTATGAATACCCTGCATTGTAATATGCATCATCATACCAGTCTGAGTTAAAACCGCCTGGTTCTAATAAAAACTCGGTGAACTAGTTCACCGAGTTTTTATTAGAACCAG
>CAJXOV010000183.1 GCA_913057815.1 uncultured Flavobacteriales bacterium | reverse complement strand
ATGTAGAGAGGTCTCGTGGGCTCGGAGATGTGTATAAGAGACAGGTATTAAATACCATAGCATTGAAATCTAAGGGGATTTCACGCTTAGCTTTATCCAACCAAGCTTGAAAAAGAACAAAGGGTGATTCTGACTTAGCTTCATCTGAAAGCATTCCTTTTTTGTAATCTGTTCGGCTATCTTTTAATGACATTTATTAGCTTTTCAATATATAGATTAAGAGTACTTTTACTTTTCACAAAGGTCGGTAATTTGAGTAAAAAGAAAATATCATTTATTGTTAATCCGATTAGTGGGACTATAAAAGGAAAACGATTTGAAAATGAGATTAAGGATGTTTTCTCTCCTGAGAATTATAAATTAGAAATTCTATACACTTCATATAGAGGACATGCTAGCGAAATAGCACAGTCTTTAAGAAATGACAATATCATCATAGTGGTAGTTGGAGGAGACGGAACTGTAAACGAAGTGGCTAAAGAACTACTAAACAGTGACACTGCTATCCTAGGTATAATTCCAATGGGTTCTGGGAATGGATTGGCTCGAACTTTAGGTTTACCGCTGGATTTAAAAAAAGCGTTGCAACGCATAAAAAACGGCACTAGAATACTAATAGATACATGCTCTTTTAATGGTATTCCTTTTTTCTGTACTGCAGGAATCGCTTTCGATGCAGCTGTGGCTAAAGATTTTGATAATCTCCCATCTCGTGGTCTTAGGACTTATTTCCAAGCTTCTTACAGGCAGTTTATAAAACATGAGAAACGTAAAGTTTCTATCAGAATTGATGATAAGTTAATAGAGGAAGATTTGTTCATGTTTACAATAGCAAATGCAGAACAATACGGTTATGGTGCTAAGATCTCCCCTAATTCTTCATTGACAGATGGAATAATTGAGTTAGTGCTAGTCAAAGATTTAAACCTGGCTCAATTAGCAGAGTTTACCCTAAGGCTATTTTTAGGGAATGTACATAAACTAAAAGGCGCTAGAATTATAAAAACAGATCAAATAGTAAGTATAAAAACCGATAGTAAAATAGCACACTTAGATGGAGAACCTATATCATTTGACGGGCAGGTAGATATTAAAGTTCATAAGAAATCATTAGCTATTATTAGTTAAATTGCTGTATGATAAAGACTTCTATTATTATTCTTATTTGCTTATGTGTTTTATACATAGCAAGTGTATTAGTCTATGCATCAGCCACTAAATATCACCCCATTTCCAATAATCAGTTAGAAAAACTGAATGCTAGACCTCCATTTATGGTTCAGGATTCCAGCTTTTCAATTCTCACTTGGAATATTGGTTACGGTGGTTTAGGAAAAGAAAATGACTTTTTTTATGATGGAGGAAAAGATGTTAGATCCTCTAAAGATTTGGTTTCTAAAAATATGAATGGTATTTCCTCCTTGTTAAAGGATCTTAATAATGATTTCATTTGTTTACAGGAAGTGGATATCTGTTCAAAAAGAAGCTATAAAATAAACCAAATGGAATCTTTACATGAGGCTCTTCCTAATTACGAATCAATTTTTGGTAAAAATTATGATGTCAACTTTGTACCTCTTCCTATTTTTAATCCACTTGGAAAAGTGACTTCAGGAATAGCTACATTCTCAAATCTTCCTGGAACATACACTGAGAGGATTGGATTTACAAGCGAGTCGGCATTTCCGAATAGTCTATTTATGTTACGGAGGTGTTTTATCAAAACACATATTCCGTTATCAATTGGAAAAGATTTAGTCATTATAAACACTCACAATTCAGCATATGATAGTACAGGAAATATGAAAAAAGAAGAACTGGACATATTGATGCCTTACTTATACCAATTATACGAAGAGGGCCATTATGTAGTGGCTGCTGGTGATTGGAATCAATGTACTCCTAACTATCAAACAAAAGGAAGAGAATTAGAATTTAGAGAAACAAAATTTCCAGATAATTTTTTAGAAAAAGGCTGGAACTGGGTTAGCGATCCTTCTACACCTACAAACAGAAAATTAAACACTCCTTACGATCCTACTAGCAGTTATACGTCAGTTCTAGATTTCTTTCTGATTTCGCCTAATCTATCACATATCAATGTAAAAACTATTGATACTTCTTTTGATTTCTCTGATCATCAGCCGGTAGTTATGGAGTTTAAACTTGATTAGTTTTGAAATATAATTCGGTTTAAATAATCACCAAAGAGACTGGAGGTCATCATTTGTAAAGCGATATAATCATCAGCACCATCAATTTTTGTTTGCATTCTTATAGTTAAGTCATCATTCCCAAGTATTATTATCTGAGCTTCTTTATTCTCTTTTCTAATTTTAAGAATCGATTTAAAATTACTTTTCATTCCTCTTTTAGCTACCTTTTCGTCTATGATAAAGAATTCTATTTTTTCGTAATCTAATGGGATAGATTTAGATATTGAAATTAATTCATTTGGCATTCCTCCTTCGACTAACTTAATCTTAATCAATTCAGCCAGTTTAGCTTTTTCTGTAATTACAATGGTACGTTTCATAAACAGTACACAGCAACTTCTGAGCCCAACACATTACTCCATGACGCACAGCCAATTGGGTGACGACCTCCCCTTCAAACCTAACAAACCCTTGGAATAATAGTCTCTAAATGGGAATAATTACACCTATAATTAAACTCTTACAAAGGGAAGAAATATGGCCTAAAGACCCCAATAAATAATAACAAGACACTTTTAAGAAACTTTTAATTCAGCAGTACAATTTGAGAGTAGGAATGATACTTTAGATGCTTAATCCAATAGTCATGTATATTTCTTTAAAATTAAAAATAGTTACTCTTGTATCCTTCCTTACAGTCATTAGCTTTTGCTCATTTGCTCAAGATAAGACAGAGGATAAAGGTTCTCTAGATGCTGGAACAATAAAGAGTCAATATGACTATATATGGGGATCTTCTAATAAATATCAAGACCACAGAGTAGTTAAAGCTTTTAAGCTAGATAAATTCAAGAATAATGTCTTAGATAGTATTCAGGAACTGCATTCAATCATAAATGGATTGAACTCTAATCTTTCTAAAGGAAATTCAAATCAATCGAACTTAAACAATCGAATAGACTCACTCAACACTCAATTAAGTGGAGCTATTGCTGAAAAAGATTCTTTCGGAATACTCGGAGTTCAAACTAGTAAACCAGCTTTTAAATCTATATTTTGGATTATCACAGGAATTCTTACATTCTTAGTTATTTTCTCTTTTTTCAGATTAAAATCGAAGACTGCTATCTCTAAAGAATCGCGTAGCAATTTTAGTATGTTAGAGAATGAATTTGAGGATTTTAAGAAAAGATCAAGAGAAAAAGAGCAGATATTAGCACGCCAGTTACAGGATGAGATAAATAAGAGCATGTAAAAGTGTAATTCATTGTAACTTAGTTTAAAAAAGGAGTTGTAATATTTGGCAAACACCATCTTTATAACTCAAATGAAGTTCAGTTACTTAATTCTAATAAGTATTACACTAGGTCTTCTATCTTTTAGCAAGGAGAAATCGAAAAAATGTCATATTCATTTTGACCTAAGTCCCAAATTCAAAAAAACAACAGATTCTCAAAATGGAGATCATAGGATTTACTATGATGCTCGGAATTTATTTAGCTTAGAGGTTAATAAATTTAACAATGAGGATCCAGCTAATGCCTTAAAGGATTCTATTCAAAACTGGGTTTATGATAAGGACCTCTTAGAAGAGACTTTCTCGAATGAAAAGGAAATGCTAGAGTACAATAATCTAGAAATTCAAAAGTATTCCTATACAGAGAAGACAAATGAACATTTTATGTTCCATACATAATATGTATTCTCTTCATACTCCCATTTATATAAAATGGAATTTTGTTATGAAGGTTGTAAAGAGAGCAGGTGCATTACTGAAATGAATAAGATACTAAACTCCTTGTCTATGGAGTGTAATTAGTTAATTAACTAAAAAGCAGCGTGCGACTGGATATCTATTATGGGAAGATTCATAATTATCTGAGCGTTGATATAGCCAATATAGCTGGGACCATTGATTTTCTGAAAACTCCTTAGAATCATTTTGTTTAGCTTCAAACTCTAATCGTAAGTCTTTACTATTTCTCAGCATTTCTGCAGCTACATCCTCAAAGACGTAGGTAGAAAACCATTCCTTCTGTTGTAACACCGAATCGAAAAAATTCCAAGCAAAAAAGGAATCTGGACCTTCGGGCTCTAAAGTTTCCACAATGTATCTATTACTAGGCTGATTAACCTGTACAAGATAATCTCCTTTAGAAAACATGAAGGACGTTTTTTCCTTTCTTAACTGAACATTAGAATGCAAATAATGACCTTCGTAGGGATTTTTAGCAGACTCATAATTCTCAACGTAATAGTGTTCTACATCAAAGAGACTATCACTTTCTAGAGCTTTCATCTCTACACCATTTGACTCGAGCATTTCTATTACTTTTTTCCAACATTGAGGGATTATATAGAAATCTGGAGATCCAACACTTTTTTCAACTGAGTATCTGTTGTAGTAATTAATGTCCTTTTCGAAAGGCTCACTTCGATCGTAGTATAGCCTCATATTCTCACTAAACTCGCTTTTTTTGTATTTGGCTTCATATCCTTTAAAGCTAAACGTATCGAAACGATTGGTATCTAATCCCCATGAAATCTCAAATATTTTTTGATCACGAACGTAGGAATCTGCTTCGCGTTTCATCTTTGTAATTTCATTTGAGTGAGTATAACTGAAATTTAAAAACTGAATCATCAGTTCATAAGTACTCTGAACTCTTTGGTGGTAAGGTTTTAACATGTGCGTTTCTGAAACAAATCCAAGGGCATTGAAGAGAGTTGAATAACCAGTGCTATATCTAGGAGTTTCCAAATAATCTTTTATTCCATCATCAGGTGTTTTACCCACTGTATGAACATAAGGTGCCATTGGATAACCTACTTTTTCCATATTCGAATAAAGTTCCTTTACCATTATGTCGTTTAAAAAGGAACGCACTGGAGGTGAAGCCTTATCAGGTTGAGTAGTTATCAAGGTCATTACGTATTGATAATCGGCACCATTACTGGTGTGAGTATCGAGGAATATGTGAGGATTTAAAAATTGATAAATCTTCATGAAAGATGCAGCATTTTCAGAATCACATTTGATGAAATCCCTATTTAAGTCTAAATTTTTAGCGTTTCCTCTAAACCCATAAAACTCAGGTCCGTTTTGGTTTGCTCGGCTGCAGCAGCCTCTGTTTAATGCACCACCAATATTATACATAGGAATAACTCCTATGTTTACTTTCGAAAGAATATCCTCCAGATTTTCATTTTTTAATAGTGTTTTTACAAATAATACACTAGCATCTACTCCACATGGTTCTCCTGGATGAATGGCATTATTAATTAGAATAGTCACTTTTTCTGGAGAGTTAGGCCTAGACTCATCCACATCGGAACTACTCAATAAAAACAGATGAAGCGGTTTTCCCACATCCTGTCTCTTATACACATCTCCGAGCCCACGAGACCTCT
>CAJXOV010000182.1 GCA_913057815.1 uncultured Flavobacteriales bacterium | reverse complement strand
CTACACCTCTCTATTCGTCGGCAGCGTCAGATGTGTATAAGAGACAGAATATCTAGTAATCCTTTTTGTTTAAGTTTTTTAGCTCTAGGTCCTCCGAACTGATCAGGATAACCATCACTCCATAAATACATTCTATCATTCTTTTCTAACTGAAACTCTTGAATGCTAAATTGTTTTAATGGTTCATCTTCATAAGAACCTCCTATACTTTGTCTATCTCCATTTAAAATAAAATGCTCGTTTCCGCGGAAAATTAAGAGAGGTCTTCTAGCCCCTGCATATCGCATGTTTCTAGTCTTCTTATTAAATTCTATAATTCCTAGATCCATTCCATCTTTAACACCATACTCCTTATTTTTATTTAGAGTGTTTTCTATCTCTATTTCTAAATGATTTAAGGCTTTAGCGGGATCATTGATATCTTCTCGATTGCTGATTTCTTTTAAAACAGACATTCCTATTAGTGAAATAAATGCTCCTGGAACTCCATGTCCAGTACAATCTGCACCTACTACTATAACAGTATCTCCAAACTCTTTTACCCAATAAAAATCACCACTTACAATATCCCTTGGTCTAAAGAACACAAACGATTCTGGTAAACTGTGTTTTAACTCTTCATCTGAAGGAATTAAAGCAGACTGAATATGCTTGGCATAATTTATACTATCGGTAATATCCTTATTCTTCTCTTCCAATAAAGTGTTTTTATTCACCACCTCTTCTGTTCTAGCTTCTAATTCTCTCTCTAAGTATTCTTGTCTTTCTTTCAGTTGTTTTTCTCTCCAATAAATAAAGAATCGTACTGTACCTAATGTAAAGATTAACATAGTAACTATGAACCATGGCTTTAGCCAAAAAGGGTTATCTATAGAGAATTTTAATTCTGAAACTGTTTCTCCTCCAACCCCATCTGCATTAAATGCTTTTACTTTAAACGTATACTCCCCTGGAGAAGGTTTAAAAGACACTTTGGTCTGATTTGTATACTCTCCCCATCCTTCATCATATCCTTCTAAATAATATTTATAATGAACATTTTCAGTGTTTCTTAAACTCACACCGGTAAAATCTATTTCAATCTTATGCTGGCCATAATCCATACTAGCCACTGAAGCTTCCGAACTGAGACTATCTGACACCATTATTTTGGTGAAAACCACTGAAGGTTCTACCTGATTTTCCATATCTAAATCAGGATAATACTTCACTATTCCATCATTAGAACCGAACCATAAATTTTGGTCAGAATCTTCAGCAATGGCGTTTGAGAAATCCTGAGTAATCCCTTTTTCTGAATTGTAGATAGTAACTATATCATTATTAGGGTCTATCTTAGAAAGACCATCTCTATGAGTTACCCAAATTTTTCCATTCTTATCACATATGATTCCGTACGTAGAGCTTGAAAGCAAACCTAAATTTTTGGTAAACTGAATGTTTTCTTCACCTATCTTAACTACACCTTGTGTTCCTGTAGCTATCCAAAGATTTCCCTCCAAATCTTCAGTAATACCTACTGTTTCGATTTGAACTCCATTGCCATCACTTATTTTTTTGAATTTCAACTCATCGTTTTCGAAATAAACTAATTCCTTACCCAATAACGAAAGCCAAATTCTTCCTGACTTATCTTTAAAAAGGTTATTGATTACGTTATGATTAAAATCTTGAGACCCTAATCTCTCAAAGGTTCTAGTTTCTTTGTCTATAATGAATAATCCATCACTTGTACCTACATAAACCTTCAGATCAGTAGATTCAATACAGTTGATTTTCTTGGCATTAATATCATTTGCTAAAAAGAAGGATTCAAACGTATCCTTTTCTTTCGGTTTTAGATACAACCCATGACTTTTAGTACCTAACCAGCTGTTTCCTTCAAAATCTTTTGAAACACAGAGAATTGAATCATTAGGAATGCCTTGCTCATGATTCATTATTCGAGCGCCCTTCATACCTTCTTCGATAGGAAAAGAGACCAGCTCTCCTTTAGTACAACTCATCATAAGATCATCATATACGGATACTCCATAGACTTCTTTAGTCTCTGGAAGATCATACGTGATAAAATAGCTGGCATTTCTTTTAAAAAGACCATCTCCAAAAGAGGCCACCCATAGGTCATTTTCTCTATCTACGAATACACTTCTCAGATTAGTAGACCCTATTACGTTTCCCTCATTTAAGTTGGAAACAGAGTTAATTATGACAGATCCTTCTGACTCTATATCGATTTCTAAAATCTTATCGGAAGAGGTTAAATACAATTTGTCTTTAGCAAAATGTAAATCGTTGATTTTAGTTTTGGCTAAACCATAGTCATCTATGATTTGTTCGATTTGAAATTTTCCCTGATGAAAAACCATGGAGTAAAGCCCATCATCTTCAGTAGCTACTAAAAATTTTGAATTTACTTTTTCAAAATTATAAACCTTTGTATAAGGACCTTCATCTAAAAACTGAAAAGAAGGTGAAGAATCCGTATTGCTTACTACGAAAACACCTTCGTTAGTTCCTAAAGCTATATGGTTTCCTCCTAAGTTTTGAATCGAAAGGAGCATATAACCGTCTAGCTCTTCCTTGAAATTTTTTATTTGGCCATCTTTAGAGTAACAGATCAAACCTTCATTTTGACTGGCTATCCAAATATTACCTGATGCGTCTTGAGTAATGGCATTCACTTTGTTTTTAGTAAATTCAGAAATATCTAAAACGTCAATTGTATTATCTTTTAGAATAGAGATTTTTCCAGATTTACTATGGCCTAACCAAATAGTTCCGTTTACATCTTTGTAAGAACAAGAAACTATGGAACCACCCAATCCATTATTCTCATCAATTAAATGAAAATCAAGACCATCATATTTTAGAAGTCCATCTCCAGTTCCTATTAATAAGAATCCGTTATCATCTTGAATAATATTGTATACGAATGGGGTTACACCATCTTCAGAATTGAAGGTTTTAAAGGTGTTTGTTTGGCATTGCAACGCGGAATAGCTGCATAAAAGTGCAGCTACTAATAGTAGTTTTAATAGTTTCATTTGTTAGCGAATTACCTAGTAGGCGTGTATCTTCCTCTAGCTCTATACCTAGGTACACCACCAATAGGAACTACATAAAATGGGATGAGTTCACCATACTGATTGGTTACTGAAAACACCACATTATTATTATTTACTTTTACCTTATTGTTCTTTTTGAATGCAATATCTACACTATTCCCTCTCTCTTTATCTTTTACGACATACTTGCTTTTTGAAAGTTCGTTATCTCCTGATATTTCCAACGGAATAGATTCTGATACTCTGCTCGTTAGTGTGATATATCCGTCATCATCCCAATCGAAGTTAGACTGATGTAGTGATACTACTTCTCCATCTAAATAAGGATAAATATGACTTACTTGTGAGGGGTCGGAGTGCAGTCGGAATGTGTATTCATAACAAAATGCATTTCCATCCTCGACTGGGATATTTCTGTCTCCATCTACAGACATGAAATATCTGTAAAGATTTCCATCATCTCCTTTTACTCCTTCACAGATCATTTTAAAAATGTATCCGCCATGTTCTTCTGATAATTCACCCTCAGAAGGATTAAATGGACCAAAAGTGTACCATGCCTTGTCATAATTAGTTTTACTAGTGAATACTTTAGCATCTAAAAGGTTTCCACTTTTCCACTCTCCTACTGGATCTAATGCTCTGGAATCTTTGTTAGAGATACATCCAGTACCTCCATAAACAGAAAACCTAGTGGCTGTATTATAATCATCATTTTGTTCATCTATGTCTCCACTACATTCTGGGTCATAAACTCTAAAATAAAGAGGCTTGTTAAAATCTTTAGGAACCTTAAAAAAGAAAGTTTGAGCGAAATCATCATCTCCCCAGGCTTTATCTGCATGCTTTCCGAAAGTTACTAAGTAAGGAATATTTTCATCCGAAGCCGGTACTTCCTGGGCTAACACACAATTAGACCACAAAAAACTTGTAATACAAAAACCTATAAAGAGCGATGTTCTTATCATTCTAATTTGAATTTAATGAGATCCATATGAATCTCGAACTCTACTCTACGGTTTATAGCCCTTCCAAGTTCCGTTTCATTAGAAGAAATTGGGTTAGCCTCTCCATGACCCAATGAAATCAGTCGTTTAGGATCTATCCCTTTTCGCAGTAAATACTTCTTTACGGCAGTGGCCCTTCGTTCACTTAGTGTTTTATTATAGTTGTCATTACCCTTATCATCGGTATATGCATCTATTTTCAAATCAAATTCTTCTTCTATACTCATCATAGCTGCGATATAGTCTAAACTCCCCAGTGACTCTGTCTTTATCTTAGAACTATTATTATCGAATTGAATATTGGCGAAATCTGTAATCGTTCTATTCCATTCTTCTCTTTCGTTCTCAGGTTCACTGAATCCTACCTTCTCAGTTTCATCTTTAAATGCAGCTATTCTATCTTGTTTTACTATGGCACTCACGTAGCCACTATCTAATACTTCTTTATAAATATCCCATAAAGCAAATACTTCTTTAGCCTGGCCTACAGAGTATACATATGTACTATCTTCTAAATGATATCTTTCGGTAATCTCATGTTTGATCTTTTCGAAAAACGGATCATCTAATGCCATCGGTTCTTCGGCTTCAGCTACTTCTACATAATAAGTAGATTCTACTGCTTCCTCAATTATAGATTCTTCAATATGATCTGCTTCTACTATTTCGTCTTCTAAATAATCATAATTTAACACGATCTCCTCCTCTATGATTTCTTCTTCAACTTTCATTTCCCTAAGGATTTCAAGTTCAAGCTCATTTTCTACTATTAGAATATTCTTATAGACACAAGATTTTTGTTGGAAGCCACTTTCGTCAGGAATACTTAATGCCAATAGTTTTATTTGGTAGTTTCCAGGTCTATCAAAAGCATAATTTACATCTGCTCCTCTTAAATTCTTTTCTCCACCCATTCCCCAGAACCACTCTTCAATCTCAAATCCATCAAAAGTGGATTCTATAGATGAAAACAATGCTTCATCATTCATGATTAGTGTATCCGGAGATGTTATATATGGTTGGTTAGGCTTTTCAATTAGAAGCTCCATGTCACTAATAGTGGCATACGTTACTCCTGTTAACGTATCTATAATGTTGAGCTTTATTTCATAAAACCCTGTATCTGCGTAGCAATGCTCGTTTTTAAACCCATTGGCTGTAGTTCCATCTCCATAATCCCAGATATACGCCAAAGGCAAACTATCTATATAAGTAAGGTTGGTCTCCTCAATTAAATAACACATGAAAGGCTTATAGTTTTCTTGACACCCTACGAATTCGGGATATGCATATTCAAAGCTATAAACATCATCATTCATATTTTCTCTATTCGAGCTAAAATAGCCAGATTCACCATCATCTCTTAGAAGAAATGCGTAATCATCAAACTCCGTATTTATAGGAGCTTTCATTCTTTCAGGAGTATCAAATTCTGAAGGATTAAATAGTTTTGTGCTATAAACATCAAGTCCAGTTCCTGTCTCTTATACACA
>CAJXOV010000181.1 GCA_913057815.1 uncultured Flavobacteriales bacterium | reverse complement strand
TGCAGGCTCAAGAGATTTATATAAAATCAAAACTTGGCCACTTGAAAGCTGTAGCTACATTTAATAAGGCTAGCTTTGGATTAAAAGTAGCTATGGGAAAAACGTTATAAATCATAGAGCTGCAACCATTTAAAACAACAGATTGTATTTAAAGGTGAATACCTTAAACACTAATTAATACTTTTAACATGTGGATCAAACTCACTGCCTTCTTTTCAGTATGTATACTTTCGTGTTCTGTAAACGCTCAAATCGTAGAAATCCCAGATGTTAATTTTGCTTCTTGGTTAGAAATAAATTTCCCAGATTGCATGGATGGGAATATGATGGATACCCAATGTGATGGAATACTCAACTCTACCATCATTAACTGCTCCAATTTTGAAATCAGCGACCTTACAGGCATTGAACATTTCGATGATTTAATAGAGCTTAATGCATCTTATAATGAACTAACAACTATACCGCTGTTAACTCAATCTAATATCCAAAATTTAGTGTTACGAGCCAATTCTATAACGAACTTACCTGACCTTCCTAGTTCTTTGTTGAAATTGGATCTGGAGACTAATGCTGAAATAACAGAACTTCCTTCTTTACCTGAGGGATTAACAGAACTGATCTTGAACAACTGTTATGCTCTTGAATATATACCCAATCTCCCCTCTACTCTTTTAGAATATTCAAGAGGTTACTGTTCTTTATTAAACTGGCTAGAATTACCTGAAGGCTTGGGGAATTTAAATATCTCCAGCGGTGGTTTCACATCTCTTCCTGAATTACCTAATTCTTTATGGGCATTAACCATAATGAACAACCCAATCGGAAATCAAGAAACATTTCCTCCTAATTTGACCAACTTAAATATGGGAAACTGTGAAATGACAGAAATTCCTGTTTTACCTCTTAGTTTAAATGTGTTAGGCGTAGGTTACAATCCAATCACTGAAATGCCTGTAGTTACAGGTGGTGTGACTAATTTAAGAATGAGCGGTACATTGATAGATTCTATAACCACTTGGCCTAACAATGTATCCACTCTATCAGCATCTAACGGAATTCTATCTTATATAGAGTATTTCCCTAATACACTCCTTAGCTTCAATGTTAATAATAATGAACTAAGCCACATTCCAGATATTAACCCAGATGCCTCAGGATATCAAATAGCAGGAAACAACATCGAATGCATAGAAAACATGCCTCTGACCATAGTGGCGTTTGAAATAGATGATAACCCTCTAAGTTGCATCCCATTTATTCCTGAAGGAGTGGTTCTCACTGATGTGGATTTGGATTCTTTTCCTATATGTCAAAACAATGACCCAGTGAACAATCCATTTGGATGCACAGGAGGCTCAGGTTTTGAAGGATATGTTCATTTAGATGAAGATCAAATGTGTGATTTTAATGAAGAGCCATTGGCCAACATACCTGTAAAAATTGGCCAAGATGGCGCGGGCATCACTTACACCAACTCGCTTTCTAATGGAAGGTATTTATTCCAAGGAGAGATAGGTGAATACAATGTAGGAATTCAAACCAATAATCTACCGTTCACTACAGATTGTACAGATCCTGGCTTACTTCAAAATGTAGAAACAGATGCAGTTACACCTTACGTTACCGACTTAAATTTTGCGCTGCGGTGCAATGGTGATTCAGATTTCGGGATTCAATCAGTACTTCATGATGGATGGGTTTTTCCTGGACAGGTACATTCAGTAAATGTACTAGCAGGTGAAATTAGCCAGTTTTATAACGCCCACTGTTCAGATATTACAGAAGGAGAAGTTACCATTTCAGTAAATGGTCCAGCTGAGATCTATTCTGTAAGCATGTTATCTCCTGATCCTAGTTTAATTACCAACACATCCATAACATATGAATTGGCAGACCTAACTTCTGTTGATTTGATGACTGGTTTTATCTTCGACTTAATTACTTACACTACAGCCACAGATTTAGATCAAATATGCCTTGAGATAACTGTTGAATCTGGTTCTGACAATGACTCAGATTTGGATAACAATTACTTAACCTACTGCTACCAAGTAGTAAATTCTTATGACCCAAATAATAAATTAGTCTCTCCAATGTCAGTAGAACCCGGATTTGACGACTGGATGTACTACACTATCAATTTCCAAAACACTGGCTCTGCTCCTGCTTTTAACATCAGGTTAGAAGATGAACTTCCTGCGAATATGGACTTGGAAACTTTTCAGATGACAAATACAAGTCATGACTCATATTATGATATAAATGAGCTAGACTTAACCGTTTATTATCCGGATATCATGTTAGCTGACAGCACCTCAAACGAGCCAGACTCTAAAGGATACTTTCAATTTAAAGTAAAGCCGCTTACTGCTATGATTGATGGAGAAACCATAGAAAACATGGCTTCTATTTTCTTTGACTTTAATAATCCTGTTATTACCAACACTGCTATAACCGAAGCTCTACTTCCGGATGGAATAACAGAGCTTAACTCTAGTAGCTTAAACATCTACCCTAACCCAAGTAATGGAAAAGTAACGGCAATCTCTAGAGTACCGATCCTCGATATTTGTTGTTATGATTTGCTAGGAAAAAAGATTCAATTTGATTCAAGCATTACTGGAAATAAAGCCGAAATATCTCTTATGGGAAACCAACCTGGAATAACTATTATTGAAATTAAAACTTCTAAGGGAGTTTCTCGAATTAGACTGTCTATTCAATAGTAGATTAACACAATGAATTCTATAAAAGTAAAAATCTTCAAATAAAAATTGAGGATTTTTTTTGCAACCGTTTTTAAAACGAGCTGTAATTGATGTAGTTACTTTAAACCTTAATTAATAAACATCATGAAAAAACTTGCTGTTTTTATCGCATTATGTATTCTTACTTCCTCTGTATACGCTCAAATCGTAGAAATTCCCGATGTTAATTTTGCTTCTTGGTTAGAAATAAACTTCCCGGATTGTATGGAAGGAAATATGATGGACACGCAGTGTGAAAGTATTTTAAACTCAACTACATTAGATTGTTCTAGCCTTGATATCAGCGATTTAACTGGTATTGAACATTTCACTAGTCTTACGACACTCTTAGCCAACTTCAACACCATTTCAGAATTAAACCTTCTGCCTAATACTTTAATAAATCTTGAAATAATTAATAATAACTTAAATTCTATTAATTCATTTCCACCGTCAATGATTAAGATTGATATTACCTCAAATGAGTCTCTTGTAACCATTCCTTCGCTACCTCCAACTTTACAAACCCTGAAAGTTTCAAGCTGTTCAGGTTTAACTTCCTTGCCTGAACTTCCTATATCCCTTTTAGAATTCAGAAGAGATAATACTACTCAAATTACGATCAACATTCTCCCTCCAAATCTTGTTACTTATTATGCATCCAATTGTGGATTAACAGCTTTTCCAGAAATACCTGAAAGTTTAGAAGTATTAGGATTGTCGTCAAACATACTTGGTAATCAAACGAGCTTTCCTGATCAACTACGTATTCTTTCTATATCAAACACTTCTATGTCTGAGTTACCTGAAATTTCTGAAAACTTAACTAGGCTTGTCGTTAGTAATAATTTACTCACCGCATCACCTATTATTCCTGAAACGGTAACTTCATTAGACATTTCATATAATACCATAGACTCTTTATTCATTCATTCGTCCATAAGCGCTCTGAGAGCTGTAAGTTGTGGCCTTGATTATATTAACCCTTTCTTACCTATATGTAGATCTTTATTCATTAGTGAAAATAATCTTACAGAACTGCCTTATTTGCCAACAGATTTTATGCTAACCTTGGCTTTTAACGATAACCAGATTTCATGTGTTAATGAATTTCCAAATGCTTTTTTTGGAGGTATACAACTAGCTAACAATCCTTTTACATGTTTACCTTCTATTTCTATGTTAGTAAATGACATGGATTTGACAGACTTTCCTGTTTGTCAAGAAAATGATCCGATCAACAATCCTAATGGTTGTCCTTCCAACTCTGGATTTGAGGGTTTTATTCATTTAGATGAGGATGAAATGTGTGACTTTAATGAAGAGCCATTAGCTAACATTCCCGTTAAGATTGGGCAAGATGGAGCCGACATTACTTACACCAACTCACTTTCTAATGGAAGATATTTATTCCAAGGAGAATTGGGTGAATACAATGTAGGAATTCAAATTAATAATTTGCCCTTCACTACCAATTGCTTAGATCCTGGTTTACTTCAAAATGTAGAAATAGATGCTGTAACGTCTTATGTTACTGATTTGAATTTTGCGTTGCGGTGTAATGATGATTCAGATTTCGGAGTTCAATCCGTTTTACTTGATGGATGGGTTTTTCCTGGGCAAGTTCATGAGGTGAACGTTCTAGCAGGTGAAATTAGTCAGTTTTATAATGCTCACTGTTCTGACATTACTGATGGAGAGGTCACTATTTCTATTAATGGACCGGCAGAGATTTATTCTGTAAATGATTTATCTCCTGTTCCTACTGAAGTTACTGATAATTCAGTTACCTATGAATTGACAGACCTAACTTCAGTTGATTTAATGACTGGTTTTATCTTCGATTTAATTACATACGCTACAGCCACTGACCAAGATCAAATCTGCCTAGAAATCACTATTGAATCTGGTTCTGATAATGACTTGAATTTAGATAACAATTATTTAGACTACTGCTACCAAGTAGTAAATTCATATGACCCAAATAATAAATTAGTCTCTCCAATATCTGTAGAACCTGGATTTGATGATTGGATGTTCTACACTATCAATTTCCAAAACACCGGCTCCGCTCCTGCTTTTAACATCAGACTAGAAGATGAACTTCCTGCCAATATGGACTTGGAAACTTTTCAAATGACAAACACCAGTCATGATTCCTATTATGATATAAATGAACTAGACTTAACTGTTTATTATCCGAACATTATGTTGGCTGACAGCACGTCAAACGAACCAGACTCTAAGGGATACTTCCAATTCAAATTGAAACCTCTAACGCCAATGATAGATGGAGAAACTATAGAAAATACTGCTTCTATTTTCTTTGACTTTAATGATCCTGTTATTACGAATACCGCTATCACAGAAGCATTACTACCTGAAAACATAAGAGAATATAATACTAGCAGCTTAAACATCTTCCCTAATCCTAGTAAAGGGAATCTTTCAATAGTTTCTAATGATCAAATCTTGGAAATCAAATGCTATAATATCTTAGGAAAAGAGATCCCTTTCGAACAAACGAAAACAGGTAACAAAGCTCACCTGACATTGAAAGATAATAACCCCGGAATAGTTATAATTGAAACTAAAACCGCTAACGGAATTTCTAGAAACAGACTAATTGTAGAATAAAATAATAGTGAGAATCTTTTGGCGTGGTTATTTCTCTATTCCAAAAGATTCTCCAAATTCTACCGTATCATTTTCTAAAGAATATGGGAAAAAGTAAAAAGGTACCCTTTCATCTTCTTCATGGATTAAATCCAATACCAACGCTTTAGAAGTATCTCCTTTTTCATTAATCTCAATAGTAACTTCATATCCTGTCTCTTATACACATCTCCGAGCCCACGAGACCTCTCTACATCT
>CAJXOV010000180.1 GCA_913057815.1 uncultured Flavobacteriales bacterium | reverse complement strand
GAGATGTAGAGAGGTCTCGTGGGCTCGGAGATGTGTATAAGAGACAGATCTCTAAGTCATGCTCTAGTGCTAGGTATAAATTAGAAATGGTTTGTGCTTCTATTCCTTGTGTAGCATCCACTATTAATAAAGCTCCCTCACAGGCTGCGATAGAACGTGAAACTTCATAAGAAAAATCTACATGTCCCGGAGTGTCTATTAAATTTAACGTATAGTCTTCACCTTCAAATTTATAATCCATTTGAATGGCGTGACTCTTTATAGTTATCCCTCTTTCTCTTTCTATATCCATATCATCCAGCGCTTGGTCTTGCATCTGTCTGTCTGAAATGGTTCCTGTAGTTTGTAATAGCCTGTCTGCCAGCGTGCTCTTCCCGTGGTCAATGTGGGCTATTATACAAAAATTCCTTGTGTTTTTCATGCGTAGCAAAGATACTGTAAGTCTGCCATTAGCGCGCTATAAAAAATAACAACGTGCATTCTTTTTAAAGTTTCAAAAAAAAATTTGCACCTTGGGCAACTTTCTGATAAAAAGCCTCATCTAGTATTCAGTGACGAATGGAAGAACAGGAACTCGTAAAAAAGTGTTTAAGCGGAAATAAAAAAGCCCAGAAACAACTGTTCGACTTATATGCTCCACAGATGATGACAGTATGCCATAGATATGCGAATAGAAATGATCAAGCAATTGATATGCTCCAAGAGGGATTCATTCGTGTGTTTTCTAATCTGGATAAGTTTTCTCATTCTGGATCATTAGGTGGATGGATAAGAACAGTAATGGTAAACAATGCGCTTACTACACTTAGAAGGGAGAAAAAATTTAGCTTTAACGAAAGTATTGATGACCACACAGAACTTGATTCTGGAGGAGACACTTTGTCTGATTTAAATCTTCAAGAGTTATTGGCTTTAATTTCATCTTTACCTACTGGATATAGAACGGTTTTTAACATGTATGCCATAGAAGGTTATTCTCACAAAGAAATAGCTGAACTATTAAAAATAAGCGAAAGCACCTCTAAAACTCAATATAGAAAAGCTAAGCTGCGTCTACAGAAATTGATTATTGACAATGAGTAACATTGATTTTGAAAATATAATTAAAGAGAAGTTCTCTGGTGCAGAGTCTCAGGTTCCTGTTGGAGCTTGGTCTGCTGTTTCTTCTAGCATTGGTGGTGCCTCAGCATCTACAGGTGTTTTCTCTACTCTTATCGGTAAAATAGCTGCTGCTGTTGTTATTGGAGGAGTGGTAGTTACAGCTTTTACTCTTTTAGTTTTAGATCAAAAAGATTCAAACCCAACTAGTACTCTTACTGAAGAGGTATCTACACCAGATTTAAAACCTAAAGTAGAAAAAGAATCTTCACAAACTAAAATAGTAGAGTCAATAATTCCTGAGCAAAACTCAGAAAGTATATCTACTGCAGATGAAAAGAAATTAAATAGTGTTTCCTCCAAGCAGAGTAATCCGCTTAACGAGTCTGAAATTACTTCTATAGATAACTTAAAAAATCAAATAGAGATTTCTAATGTTGAACACACAGAATTATCGGATAATAATCAAGTTGAAATAAAAGCTGCTGCCACTAGTGTGGTAGATTCGGAAAGCACTCCTGAGGATTCTGAACCAATTATCGAGTTATTTCCAACTAGAGTTATTAGTTCAAAAACAGAAAGCTCTGCTAATTCTGTGGTTTATTCTAGTAATAATTCAAATGAAGCCCTTTCTTTTAAGTGGTATATAAATGATGAGCTGGTTTCAGAAAGCGCTTCCTTCAATCATGAATACCTTGAAGATGGAGAGTACAACGTAATGTCTAGAATTTATAAAGATGGAGCTTTAAAGAAGACCATCTTTTACACAGAACAGGTCGTTCTTGATCCTGTCTTGTTTGTTCCAAACACTTTTACGCCTCAGTCTTCAGGAGGATTCAATGATTATTTTGATATTGACCAAGAATTATCTCAAAATATTTATTGGTATGAAATCAACATTTTCAGTCCAGAAGGCTCTTTAGTGTTTAAGTCTAATAACCACGCCAGACAATGGGATGGGCTTGATCTTAATGGAAACTTAGCTCCTAGAGGAGCATATGTTTATGTAGTCAATTACAAGTCAAAGTCTAGTGAAACGCTTTCTAAAAAGGGAAAGGTGATTTTGCAACGCTAAACCTTATTATATTTGAAATCCCGTAAAAATTTAAGACAATTTTAAACCTTATTAATAACCATGAAGTCAATACTTACAATCTTAACCCTACTCCTTGCTTTTAGCTTCTCTTATTCTCAAGAGGTTATTTTAGACTCTCAAGAGTATAGAACTCTTAAAGGATCAGGAGAACTACTAAATGGAGAATACTCAGTAGTTAATCCTAATGAAGGTGTTTCAGACCATGTTACTGTGCATCCATCCATAGCTGGAGAAAGAGATGAGTGTGATTGTTGGATAGATCCTGATGATACTTATACTCTGGCAAACTTCGGGGCGCAAGGAACAGATGATGGAAGTACAAATAATATAGCTTTCCCTTTTGATTTTGATCTTTATGGTGTGGCATATACAAGTATGTGGATAAACACTAATGGAACTGTGACTTTTGATGCCGCAGATGGAACATTCACTCCAACCGGTTTTCCAAATGACGATGTGATGTTGGCTCCTTTTTGGGCTGATGTAGATTTTGGATGTGCGGATTGTGGAGACCTTTATTATAAGGTAACTGACGATGCTGTATTCGTTAATTGGGTGGAAGTAGGTTATTTCAATGAACAAAACGATAAAGTGAATTCTTTTCAAGTAATATTTACGCCAGAAGATTCTGGGGTTCTTGCTTCTGGAAATACTGTTCAATTCTGTTATTTAGATATGCAATGGACTACTGGTTCGGCATCTCAAGGTACAAACGGTTTTGGTGGGTCTCCTGCTAATGTAGGAGCAAGCGCAGGAAACAATGCAGACTATATTTCTTTTGGAGAGTTTGACCAAGAAGGAGAGGATTACGATGGTCCGTTTGGAACAACTGATGGTGTGAGCTGGTTAGATGATCAAACGATTACTTTCAATGCAAATATTTCTGCCAATGAAAATCTTCCTCCAATTGTCTTAGGTGGTGCCGGTGGGGATTGTGGAGACACATTAGTTTTGTGTGCTAATGATACAGAAATTATTAGTATTACATTTTTAACACCAGAAAGTGACCAAACCCTTGATGTAACAGCTGACGGTGGTGGGTTTCCTGATATTGAGATTCAAGTAGAAGGAACCTCAACTGCTATAGTCACTGCGATTCTTAACTCCGACACTACTCCTGGTATATATACTTTAACCTTTACCGCTACGGATGACGGAACTCCTGCCTTATCTACCAACATCACTTTTACTGTAGAAGTTTTAGATATTGAAGTTCCTGATTTAGATATTTATTACGAAGACCTAGTAGCTCCTGCTTCAATCTCTTATTGTCAAGGACAAGGTGGCGTGGAGCTTTCTGGAACTGATGGGTTTGATAGCTATTTATGGAGTAATGATTTTCCTATTCAAACATCTAATTTTACACAAGGTGTATATACACTTACAGCATTTATTGATGGGTGTGATACTCAAGCTGGACCAGTCAATGTTTTTGAAATTCCTGTATTCAACCCAAGCTTAGTAGTAAGCGATCCTTTTATTTGTTCAGGAGATAGCAGTGAAATAGAACTTGTAGATGCTGAACTATATAATGACATTACTTGGTCTGTAGTTAATAATGATGGAGAAATTCTATCTACATCAGCAGACTCTACTTCTATCGTAGCCACACCTGGTCTTTTCCAAGTTTCTGTTACAGATGGCACAGCATGTCCTGGTATTACCGTAATTCCTATTACTGAAGAGGTGGTGGAACTTCCTATTACTTTATTTGAACCATTGTGTGATGACGTAGATCAAATCTCTTGGGCAGGTGCATGGGCAAATCCGAACAGTTGCTTGTATGCTTTATATATGTTTGATAATGAAACTGACACCTGGGAAGGAGCTAATATTGAAGTGTATATTGATGGTACAGGGCCTTTTAATTTTAATATTGGTGGATTCCAAGGGTTTACCATTGATGGTTTCAGCCCTTTTCATGGCCAAGTAATAGAATATTATTTCACGGCTGGTTTAGATGATGATGACATAGATGTACAGATTTTAGATGAAAATGATGATATAGTATTTGACACTACCACAGGAGATGAATTGGTAGACAATGGTTTTCCTTTCTTTACTCAAATAGCCAACTGCGGATTTAACGCTTTACCTGGTGAATGGGTAGTTGATGTTCCTGAAGGTGGGGAGGGTTATATTCTTGAATTTACAGATGTGTTTAATCCGGTAAATGGTAACAACACCTTTACTGCTCCTGCTGGTTTTAACGGTACTTATGGCCTTACTTTTACAGCTGATATCTGTGATATAGTAGAAGAATTCGATCTTAATTTTGGTGTGTCTGCTACTGTAGAAGCTTTAGATTATGCAGATATTTGTGCAGAAGACGGGTTGCTAATTGAGCCGATATATGGTCCTGCAGGTCAAACTGAAGATTTTACCTATGAATGGATACCAGCTGATTTAGGAACTGACTCAACTGCATTTACTACTGAAAACGTAGAGTACACCATAATTGTTCGTTCTTTGTGGTGTGATGATGATCAAGATGAAGGAACTGTTACATTCATTCCTCAGCCAACAGCACAATTATTTAACGAGGTTCTTTGTAATGATGAGATAGGAACTCTTGATCCAGGCCCTGATCATCCAAGTTTTGTATATGACTGGTCTACTGGAGAAGATTCACCAACTATAAACGTTTCTACTGCTAATGATTATTCAGTAACAGTGTCTAACGCATGTGGTGATGCAAGCGCCTCAGCTTTTATCAATGTTGGCCGTGCTGCCACTGTATCATATGCTCCGGATACTGTTTTATTCTGTGCTGGACAAGTTCAAGTTATTGATCCTGTTTGGAACGGAGGAGCTGGATTAGCGAATCCCGTGGTATGGACTATTTCATATACAGACATTAATCTAAATTTTCAATCTGAAATTCTAGCCGGAAACTCTTCAAATATAGAGGTTGCTTCTGAGCAAATTTCTGCTAATTCCATTTCCAACTCTGTAACTCTAACTTATTTTACTGAAGAGTTCTGCGGTGATGCTCAAGGGAGTGTTGTACTAGAGTTAATTCCATGTGAAGTTTCAGCCCCTAACGTGTTTACACCTAATAGTGATGGAGGTACTTCTGCATACACGGACCCAAACAATCTTGGATCAGCGTTTAACAGTGGTTTAAATGAAGCATGGTATATAGAAGGTATAGGAAGACTTCAAGGTATAAGTGTTAGAATTTTTGATAGATGGGGATCTTTAGTCTATGAAAATGACAATTACTCAAACGATAAGCCTTGGGTTGGAGAAAACACTAGTGGAAATGAATTAAAAGATGGAGTGTATTTCTACACCATCGATGCTGGAAATAACATTGACCCAATCAACGGAACTGTAACTATCTTTAGACAGTAAAAATCTTTAATCAACCTTTTATGAAATATTTGCTAATTAGTCTATGTGCTTTAATCTCTCTAAATGCTGTCTCTTATACACATCT
>CAJXOV010000179.1 GCA_913057815.1 uncultured Flavobacteriales bacterium | reverse complement strand
GAGATGTAGAGAGGTCTCGTGGGCTCGGAGATGTGTATAAGAGACAGCTTATATGTATGTGCAACTTTTTCTCCTTCTATGATTATTCCAAAATTAAAATCCTCTTCTACAAAGGTTATTTTAGGCATGGATTGATTAATCTTTTTATTATAGCCGTCATCGAAGTAAATATCATCTGAAGAAATCACACCTTCAGAATTATTTCCACATCCTATGACAGTACAAATAAAAATTCCTAGAAAAAGAATATTAGGTAAGAAGTCCTTTCCCAACTTTTTTGATTTTTCCATCTGTGTTCAATTTTTCGAATAACTGATCTAAAATACCATTTATAAATCCAGCCGACTTAGGCGTACTATAATACTTTGAGAGCTCTATATACTCGTTTAACGTCACTTTTAGTGGAATATCTTTAAACGTTTGTGCTTCCGCTAGGGCCATCTTCATTAGAATTTGATCCAATAAAGCTATCCTGTCAAAGTCCCAATTTTTAGCCGCTTCTTCTATTTGTTTTTGACTTTCCTCTCCTAATGAAAGTGTCTTTTTAAATAGATTTTTCAAAAAGCTCTTTTCATCCTCAGGATCTCTCCACAACGGAAGTAATGTCAAATCAGAATCTTCTTCATCGATAGCTTTGACTGTTTTAATAGCCATACCTGCAGCTAAATCAAGATCATCTGACCAAAGAACACTTTTCTCTTCGAAAAAATCATGTAGCATTTCTACATTGATCATATGTCGTTTAAAAAATCTAAGTAAGAATTCTTTATCATGAGAGAACCCTCTTTCAGGAGACGCCATATACTCAGCATAGTCCTCTGTTTCAATTAGTTCTTTAAAAATCTTTTTAGATAGATCTTTTTCATTGTTCCAATTCACATTTAGCTCATCCGACTTACTATTAAGCACTTTGCTGTTCGCTAGTAACCTGATAAATGAATTAGTAACAAATTTAGTATTTGGATGTAGGTCTTCTTTCGAAGGTAATTTCTTATTTCTTCCGGCTTCAATTTTATCAATAGCGTGATCCTGCATCTCCACTATTAATCCGAGTAGCCAAATGTACATCTCGTACATTTTTTCTAAACTAACATTCAACTGCTTCTCAGCATACTGAATATCTTTGTCTTCATCCTGAAAGTATGCATAGAAACAATGCAGGACTTTAATTCTTAAATGCCTTCGATTAAACATAGGTAGGGTGTATTAAAATGATGTCTTTATTTTTCCGATAGCGAGAATACGTTCTTCAGCTAGTTTATTAGCTGCTAAAAACGTAGGAATGTTTTCATTCTCAGATTTATTAAAGATTTCTGTAGTAGTATCAAATATTTTTTCGGTTTGAGAAAGAGCAGCTTCACGGTTATAACCTTGCAATTCCCAATAACAGTTTATTATACCTCCAGAATTAATAACATAATCTGGTGCATACAACATACCAGCCTTTTTCACAGCTTCTCCGTGTATTGTTTCAACAGCCAATTGATTATTAGATCCACCAGCTATTATGCTACATTTAAGCTGCTTTAAAGTATCATCATTCAAGGTAGCTCCAAGCGCACAAGGTGCATAAATATCCATTTCTTCTTTGTAAACATCGTTTACTGGAACCACTTCTGCTTTGAAATCTTTAAGCACACGTTTTATACTTGGCTCATAAATATCTGATATAGAAATTACTGCTCCTTCTTTCGAAAGCAACTTCACTAAATGATAGCCAACACTTCCAGCACCCTGAACCATTACTTTTTTACCAGTTAAACTATCAGAACCATATGCTTTTTTGGTTGCTGCTTTCATCCCCATGTAAACACCATAAGCAGTTACAGGAGAAGGATCACCACTTCCTCCAAGATATTCAGGAACACCAGTTACATGGTCTGTTTCCATTTGAACTTGTTCAATATCCTTAGGAGAAATCCCTACATCTTCAGCCGTAATGTACTTCCCGCCTAAACTATCTACAAACTTCCCAAATCTTCTAAATAGTGCTTCACTTTTATCAACTTTAGAATCACCAATAATTACAGCTTTTCCTCCCCCTAAGTTGATTCCTGCTACTGAAGACTTATAAGTCATTCCTCGACTTAATCTTAATACATCGGTCAAAGCTTCTTGTTCAGAAGCATATTTCCACATTCTAGTTCCACCTAAAGCGGGTCCTAATGTAGTATCGTGTATAGCTATTATAGCTTTTAAGCCTGTTGATTTATCTTGGCAGAAAACCACTTGTTCGTGGTCATAAGTAAACATTTCAGCTAGAGTGCCGAAGTCTAAAGAAGTCTCTGGAGTAGTCATTTCTATTTCCATTATCGTAATTTAAAGAACGTTTATATTCAAGTTTTAAAACTAGTGCAAATTTATACTTTTACCTTATAACAAGATATTATCTTTTTAAAATGTTGGTTAAAATATTGCCTTTAAATTTGTGTTAATAATACAAGTATGTTTCTACCAGATAATAAGCTCGTCATTTTCACTTTATTCTCATTGATAATCATGGGTATTTGTTCTTGTGAAAAAGAAATTGACCTTGTGGTTCCTCCTGCTGATAATAAGTATGTTATAGAAGGAAATATCGAGATTGGTCAACCGGCATTTGTTTTGGTTTCACAAACCAGAAATTATAATGAGAGTGTAAATGCCGAACAATTCAACGATTTTTATTTAGAAGGTGCTGTAGTCGAAGTTTCAAACGGGACAACTATAGAAATTCTGGATGAAATATGTACGGGAGATCTCTCAATAGATCTTCTTTTTGTCGTTTCTGAAATAACAGGCCTTTCTCCTATCCTACTTAGTTCTGCTGATCTTTGTGCTTATATAGATTTAGACGGTTCGATGCTAGGTCAAGAAAATAACACTTATGATCTAAAAGTTAGTATCGATGATACTATTCTAACTTCTACGACCACCATTCCAAATAGCGTGGAATTGGATTCTTTATGGTTTAGTGTAGCTGGAGATAATGGGTCTTTAGATAGTTTAGGCTATGCTTATGCCAAATTAACAGACCCTGATACAGCTGGAAATGCATATAGATGGTTTGCTAAAAGAATTAATGTTTATCCTGAGTGGGCTGACTATGCAGGTCAGCAGAAGGATTTTCAATACATTGCGCCATTAGGAAGTTCTTATGACGATTCTTTTTTTAATGGATTGACTTTTGAGTTTGCATATTACAGAGGGAGCATATTAGGTTCTCCCAAAGCAGATGATCAAAATATAGAGCGAGGATTTTTTAAATATGGCGACACCATAGCGGTGAAAGGCGCCACAATAGATAGAGAAACATATGACTATGTAGTAACATTCGAAGCAGAGGCTGGAAGTGCGGGAAACCCGTTTACAGTACCCACACCGATTTCTTCTAACATCAATGGAGGATTAGGGATTTGGGCTGGATATGCCACAGTTTTAGATACTATTATAGCTGCCCCATAAATATTGAAAAGCAATGAAAAGAGTTTTATTATCACTTTTAACTGTAGTTAGCATTCAGTTTTGCAACGCGCAAAACGCCATAACTGCAGAATCGGAAATTACAGATGTATCTGTTTATACTAATGGAGCTCAAATTACCCGGAAAGCCTCCGTTTCACTTAAAAATGGGGAGAACATCATCAAAATAAAAGGCCTGGCTCAAGATGTAAATCCTAATAGCCTTAATGTTGAAGGAAACTCTAATTACCTTATAAAATCAGTGAAACATGAGCGAAACTTCCAAGAAGACGCTACAGACAACGCTGAAATCTTAAAAATACAGGATGAAATTCTAGATGTAGATTTCAAAATTTCTACAAGAACAAGCTTAGAGCGAGTATATGTGGAAGAAAAAAACTTGCTCCTAGCTAACAAATCAATAAAAGGTGATAGCCAAATTTTACTGGCAGAAGACTTGAGAGAAATGGCAGCCTTCTATAGAGAACATCTTGAGGAATTAGAGTATAAATTATTAGAACTGGCTCAAGAAAAAAGAGAACTCCATGTCAAGAAAAACGAGCTAAACTTAGAGTTAAACCAAAGCAGAGGAAGATCTAATTTATATTCTAGTGAAATGGAAATTGTGCTTACTTCTTCTAAAAATCAAACTACGGATATAGAAGTCTCATATGTAGTAAATAGTGCTGGATGGTATGCTACATACGATGTGAGAACATCTGAAGCTGATCAACCAGTGCAATTGGTTTACAAAGCAAACATATCTCAAACAACAGGAGTTGACTGGAATGATGTGAAAATCACACTATCTTCAGGAAACCCTATGGTCACTGGAAACAAGCCTACATTAAACGCTTGGTATATTTCTGTTTATAATTTACAAGACAATTATGGTTCTTATCAGGCCCAAAAACAAAGTAGAAAAAGAGATAAAGCAGAAGCTGATTATAGAAGTGATAATTACGAAGAAGAAAAACCAACAGAAGGTTTCTATAATGATGATATAGGATATACTTCTCAGTTGACACAAAACGTAGAAGCTTTAACAAGCACAGAATTCATAATATCTATTCCATATGACATCCCTTCAGATGGCGAGGCATATGAAGTAGAAATTCAAAGAAATGAAATCAAGTCTACTTACTCTTATTACGCGGCTCCTTCTGTAGATAATACAGCATATTTACTAGCAAGGCTTACAGACTGGAGTGAATTAAGCCTTTTGCCTGGTGATGCTAATATCTTTTACCAAAGTTCTTTTGTAGGCTCGTCATTCTTGGATCCGTATTCAACTGACGACACCTTGGATGTAAGTTTAGGGAAAGACAGAAGTATTATAATCAGCCGAGAGAAAATTGAAGAGTTCTGTAAGTCGAATACTTTTGGACCTAATAAGAAAACAAATCGGGCATATAAAATCACAGTAAAAAACAATAAATCTATCCCGGTTCAAATAAAAATGGTGGATCAAATTCCTATTTCTCAACGGAATGATATTGATGTAACAGTGTCTGAAATTAAAGGAGGAACTCTAGATGAAAAAACTGGAATTATTACTTGGGAATTAGATCTTTCGCCAGGGGAATCTAAAGAAGTTACTTTTCAATTTGAAGTTAAACATCCTAAAAAAATTAAACTTGCTAGATTCTAATTCAAAACTGTTTGCTGTTCTTTTAGGCGGCATGGCTAAAGGGTGCAACATAGAACTCCATGATGTTCAGTTTATTGTAACAGATAAAATTGAAAATGGGTATGATCTACTCCTGGATAAGTGGTTTGGACTAAAGGAAAAAATGCACATTGACTCCTACATAGCTTTAGATATAGTAGATGGCTATCAAGTGGGATTATCAAAAACGAAACCTAAGCAATCTGAAAGTCTTTATTTCATCAACATGGGGGCTTATCAAGAAGGTGTATTTTCTGAACTTCATGAAATAAAATTCATGGTGGACCAAGGAAAATTACCTGTTAAAAAAAGGGCTAAAGAATCTATGCTTCTAGGTAAAACTAGCGTTCATACTGATGACTTATTTGAAGTAGATGATTGTATACAAATTTCAGAAATTGATGGCTGGTTCATAACCCTCACTCCTACATCAGAAAAAGAAAATTTGACACCCGTTAATGGCTATCACCCGCTGCCTAAACCATTTTTAAGAGCTGTCTCTTATACACATCTCCGAGCCCACGAGACCTCTCTACATCT
>CAJXOV010000178.1 GCA_913057815.1 uncultured Flavobacteriales bacterium | reverse complement strand
GTTCTATTCTTTCCTGCTATTTTTCTCTCTAAATCAGCTTCACTCTCTCTTAAAGTCTGGATTCTAGAAACTAGATTCTCTAATTCATTCGTAGTAAAGTCAGCGGCTTTATTAATCACTACATCAGGAGCTGCACTGTCTTCTTTACTCGTACTTCTGTCTCTTTCTTTTTCAGTTTTCAATAATGCCAGCACCTCATCGTAATCCTGGCTGGATTCTATGACAGCTGCGCTTTGTTTCATAGAGTCCGATCGTTGCTTTAACTCTTCACTGAATTCACCTACTGATTTCACCACCTCCAACAAACTCTGAGATTCCATACTCAGGCTTTTACTTTCCGCCAATAAGAGGTTTCCTTTATTGATATTCTCTATATAAGATTCAGTGTTGGATTCATCTGATTGAGCTAAAAGAGCTTTTCCCTGTTCTAATTTTTCAGAAGCCTTAGCTTGTTTGATCTTAGCTTCAGCATATGCTTCTTTAGCCCGTTGGTTTAACTCTACAGACTCTTCAGTATAAATTGCAGCCTTTTCCCTCATTTCAGTGGTTATTTCACTGATAGAAAGTTCTGGGTTAAACCCTGCCACTGCACCAGCCTCTGCTATAGGTCTGCTGTTCTCTAATACTTCTTCTGGCACTTCGGACTCTTCTTTTTCATTAAGAATCTGATTTTCAAGAACGGCAGACATTTGATCTGAGTTTACATCCAATCCTGCTTTTCTTCGTAAAATATCTTGTGTCAGTTGGGCTATGTCTTCATCAAGTATTTCATCGAAGAAGTTTTTAATCTGAAGTCTTTCTACACCATTCTCTTTACTAAGAATAATTTCCTGACGTAAAGCTACAGGCTTATCAAAAGAAGGAATCTCCACTAATCCTTCGTGGATCATCAGGCTGTTTTCAGCTTCTATTTCAAACTTATACGTTCCAGCCCTCTCAAAAGGCAACGTATAATTTCCAGAAATATCATTGGTATAGAATTCACCCATATTCATACCGGTGAATTCGTCTGTTATAGAAATCTTAGTGTTTTTCTGACTTTCATCTATTCTAGAAATGAAATCTCCTTGTACTATCACTAAGTTGACAGGGACTGCATCTACCCTTACTTTATAAACATGTAATTTATCTAAAGCACTACTCCTTCCACTGGCAAAGTATGCCATGGTTTTAGTCGAATCTACTAAATAAAAGAGATCATCATCTGGAGTATTCACTGCAAAATCAAGGTTTTTCACTTGGATATACATATCCGAATTGAAATCATACCTTGCTCTAAACACATCAAAACCTCCCATACTATTATGCCCTTTAGAAGCAAAATATAGCGTTTCACCATCGGAGTGCATAAATGCATAATCCTCATCGAAATTGGTATTTACATCACCTTTTAGTTTTTCTGGCTTACTAAATTTCCCATCAGTGAGAGGCTGCACTCTATAAAGATCTAGTTGATCACCATCATTTCCGTAAGAAGAATAAAAAATGTAATCCGAAGATCTATCGAAATGGACTACTCCTGTTAATCCCTTTTTCTTATCATTTTTAGTAATTAGAACATCCGGCTTGGCTATTACTTTTCCTCCTATCTCCTCTAGATTGTAATACCTATAAAAATCATTTTCCGAGACTTCTTTCTTTTCCTCTACTACTAAATCAGTAATGCTAGACAGCAATCCTTCTCCATTTGAGCACATTTCGATTTGTCTAGGAGCATCAAATTTGTCTCTTGTTTTTTCATCAGCTTTAGACATAAAATCTCCATATGCTTTTTTAGCTTCTCTAAAATTGTAATTTAAATGCTGTGCTAATCCAAGATAATAATGAGCTCTAGGATCTTTTACTGATTTTCTAGTACTAAAACTTAGATGTTTTATAGCCGTTTCTTTATCCACACCGGAATAAATAACACAAGTACCAAATTTGAAGTTGTAATCTGAATCATTAGGGTGAAGACTTACGAGCTGAGAAAACAAAGGCAGCGCCTGAATGAACCTTCCGTCTTCGAAGTTTTCATTGGCTTGCTTTATTAAATCTGCCTCATTTTTAAAGGATTGACTCCATAAAAACTGTGGCGCACAAATAAGTATAAGAATTAAAATTCTCAACATATTAGATAGGGTGTTTAGCCGCTAATTTATCTATTAACGTTCATTTACACCTATAAGTACGCGTGAATTATAAACAAGTTCAAAATAGTGAAGGAAAATTTAGAGTATCAAATCTAGACTTCTCATCCTTCAAATATTACGGTTGAAGAGCTTTTTCAAGATATGAAAACGAACATTCAGATGGTTTTTCTGTACGAAAATCTATATCATGTCCTTCATAAGTACCAATGATTGAACCCCATAAGCAAATACCATTTTCAAAATAAAGTGTGCTTTTATAAGAATGATTGTTCCCCTTATTTACCTTCACAATCTCGCCTTCAGGCTGTCCATGAGTATAAATTCCAGAAATCATAGAACCGAAATCAGATTCACTTTCCAGCCTTTTACTTATGCCGTTAATGATTTCGAATTCTCCATCTTTCTTAAACAAATTCGACTTGGGTAATAATTCATAATCAATAAACCCACTCGAGTATTCACCGAGAATCACATCTATCTCTAACAATCCGCTCACCTCATCTCCAGTAACTTGAGCCAGAGATCTTCTATAATGAGTTGAGTCCAGCTTTTCATATGCTTCATCTTTAAGAATCATTCCTCCTCCATAAACCCATCCATCAGTAGCTCCTTTTCCAAGGCTACCAGAAAAACGAATTTTCTTCCAAGAATCGAATCTTGGTTGGCCACGCATAATTATTTTTTCTTTGAAATCTGTTTCTTCGTTTAAGAATATAGCTCGCTGGCCATAAGACAGTTTGTCTACGATTACTCCATCTTTCCCCGGAGTGTTACGGACATTTAAATCACTAATAATAGAGAGCATCTCTATTTCTTGATCTTGGACTGATGGAGACGAAACGCTTTCTGCGGTGACTTCACCCTCCATTCTGGAGTTAGTAGTATCTGTTTGATCTGCGGCATTACATCCAATGCAAAAACACAGAATTATGTAAAAGGAATTTCTCATAAGAATAATGTTTGATGATTATTTAGTGGCAGCGGAATAATAAAAACTCAATCCTATTAAAACCATGCACTCTATATTAAAACTCAAGAATAGCCCAAAAAATTCCCTCTTTAACAATGATTATCAGACATTAAATCTAAAATGCATGATATCTCCATCTTGTACAATGTACTCTTTCCCTTCTATCCCCATTTTACCCGCGTCTTTTACAGCTGCTTCAGAACCTAAAGAAATATAGTCTTCATACTTCATTACCTCAGCTCTAATAAATCCTTTCTCGAAATCTGTGTGAATTACTCCTGCAGCTTGAGGAGCGGTAGCTCCTACTTTCACTGTCCAAGCTCTTACTTCCTTTTTTCCAGCAGTAAAATATGTTTGAAGATTTAACAACGTGTATGCCGATTTTATAAGCTTTGCTACGCCAGGCTCCTTCAACCCTAAATCATCTAAGAACATCTGACGTTCTTCATAAGATTCTAATTCGGCTATATCAGATTCTATACCTGCCCCTATGATCACTACTTCAGCATTTTCTTCCTTTACTAATTCTCTTACTTTCTCTACGAATTCATTTCCGTTAACCACACTAGACTCATCTACATTACATGCATAAAGAACAGGCTTGGAAGTAAGAAGCTGTAAATCTTTCAATATTAATTCTTCCTTATCATCCATCTCCACTGTTCTAGCAGATTTCCCAGATTCTAAAGTCACTTTCAGTTTATCGTAAAAAGCTTTGATCTTTTGGGCATCCTTATCACCAGATTTAGCCGTCTTAGCTATCTTTTGAATTCTAGCCTCTAGAGTTTCTAAATCCTTTAATTGAAGTTCGAAATCTATAACCTCTTTATCTCTAATAGGATCTACAGAACCATCTACATGGATAATATTTCCGTCCTCAAAACATCTCAGCACATGAATTATAGCATCTGTTTCTCTAATATTTCCTAAAAACTGATTCCCTAAACCTTCTCCTTTACTGGCTCCTTTAACCAATCCTGCTATATCAACTATCTCTATAGTAGTAGGCTGAACTTTCTCAGGATCTACGATGTCTGCCAGTTTAGTAATACGCTCATCTGGCACGGTGATAACACCTACATTAGGTTCTATGGTACAGAAAGGAAAGTTTGCACTTTGCGCTTTTGCATTTGATAAACAATTAAAAAGAGTTGATTTTCCTACATTCGGTAATCCTACTATTCCACACTTTAAAGCCATAATTCTTGATTTTTTCGCGGTGCAAAGATAAACCGATTTTATAAAACAATCCTCTAAAGTTGATCAACCTGTCTTACCAAAAGATTCCCTAAGTTTTCCACATCATAAGGTCTAATCCAAACTACGGATTTACATTTGCAATCGAATAGATATTCCACCAAAAGAAAATGACAAGTTCAGAATTATCAAATGTAGCGTCTCAGGTAAGAAGAGACATAGTAAGAATGGTTCACGCTGTGAATTCAGGACATCCTGGAGGATCTTTAGGTTGTACTGACTTTTTAGTCAACCTTTACTTTAAGCAAATGAACATCACCCCTTCACAATGGGACATGGATGGTAAAAACGAAGATTTATTCTTCCTTTCTAACGGTCACATTTCTCCAGTATGGTATTCTGTTCTAGCTAGAAAAGGATATTTCCAAGTAAGCGAATTGGCTACTTTCAGAAAAATCAACACTAGACTTCAGGGGCATCCAGCTACCGAAGAAGGATTAGAAGGAATTAGAGTAGCTTCAGGGTCTTTAGGTCAGGGGTTATCTGTAGCTCTAGGAGCTGCCGAAGCTAAAAAGCTAAATGGTGATGATTCTATAATTTACACACTTCACGGTGATGGAGAGTTACAGGAAGGTCAAGTTTGGGAAGCTGCTATGTATGCTGCCGCTAATAAAATAGACAACGTTATTTCTACTGTAGATTACAATGGTCAGCAGATAGATGGTTCTCTTGAACAGGTTTTAGCTATGGGAGATTTGAGAGCTAAATGGGAAGCTTTTGGCTGGGATGTGCGTGAAATGGACGGACATAACATGGATGAAATTTCTGCCACTCTAGAAAAAGCGAAAGCAGATACTGGAAACGGAAAACCTATCATGATTATCATGACTACCTCTATGGGTAAAGGGGTTAATTTCATGGAAGGAACTCACAAATGGCATGGAGTAGCACCTAACGATGATCAATTAGGAGATGCTCTAGGTCAACTTGAAGAAACTCTTGGAGATTACTAAACATAGTTTATAGTTTATAGTTTATAGTTTATAGTTTATAGTTTAATTTCCAAACAAAACCTTGAATACCAATGTTTATTACAGTATTTAATTGGTCTTTGCAGCTCGTCTTTTCGGAAGGTCAAGAGAAGCAAAAGTGATTTCAAGAACTATGAACTCCGAACCAATAACTCAAAACTAAAAAACGCACAGCGTTTTTGGTACACGAATTGACTAGTAAAAAGTATGAAACATTTTTTAGTCTTATTGATTTCTATTCTTGCTGGTATTGCAACGCTGGCTCAACAGGATACAACCAGAATCTGTCTCTTATACACATCTGACGCTGCCGACGAATAGA
>CAJXOV010000177.1 GCA_913057815.1 uncultured Flavobacteriales bacterium | reverse complement strand
ATGTAGAGAGGTCTCGTGGGCTCGGAGATGTGTATAAGAGACAGTAATAAAGCAATAGCTTGGACTGCGGCTAATTTCATTTCTTCGTTAATGGACGTAGCTCTCACATCCAGGGCTCCTCTGAAAATGTATGGAAAACCCAATACATTATTAACTTGGTTAGGATTGTCTGATCTGCCTGTAGCCATAATGATATCTGTTCTAGCACTACAAGCTTCTTTATAACTTATCTCGGGTTCAGGATTGGCTAGAGCAAAAACGATAGGGTTGACATTCATGGATTTAATCATGTCTACAGAAACGATATTTCCTTTACTAAGTCCAAGAAAGACATCTGCCTTTTTTAATGCACCTGCTAAATCGGAAGTTTTCTTAGAATGAGCATACTTGGTCTTTCTTTTGTCAAGACCTTTTCTGTCTTTCGAAAGGAGACCTTTGCTATCTAACATGAAGATGTTTTCTAGGCGAGCGCCAAGGCTAATGTACAAGTCTGCACAAGCCATAGCTGCAGCTCCAGCACCACTTACAACAATTTTCACATTTTCAATTTTCTTTTCGGCAAGTTCTAAGGCGTTAATTAGTGCTGCTGAAGAAATTATAGCCGTACCATGTTGGTCATCATGCATTACAGGAATGTCTAGTTCCTTTTTTAATCGTTCTTCTATTTCGAAAGCTTCAGGAGCTTTGATGTCTTCTAAATTTATTCCTCCAAAAGTGGGCGAAATTGCTTTGACTGTTTCTACGAATTTGTCTATGTCTGAAGCATCTATTTCTATATCAAAGACATCTATATCAGCGAATATTTTAAAAAGCAATCCTTTTCCTTCCATCACAGGTTTAGATGCAAGAGGGCCTATGTCCCCTAATCCTAACACTGCCGTGCCGTTTGTTATTACAGCTACTAGATTCCCTTTGGTGGTATACTTATAAGCGTCTTCAGGGTTTTTTGCTATTTCTAAACAAGGCTCCGCTACTCCCGGTGAATATGCTAAGCTAAGATCGCGCTGAGAACTATATGGTTTGGTAGGAATAACTTCAATTTTCCCTTTTCTCCCTCTAGAATGATAATCTAGTGCGTCTTTTTTGTTTTTTAAACTCATGTGATTTTTATGATATAAATCAAGACAAATGTAATGTCCTTGGATTAAAACCTTAATCAATAAGGTAAATATTTAGACAATGTATTGTTAGGTAAAATTCTTTAGAAATTCCAAAATAGGTCCAGCATGTGATTACAATAAAATCTAAAGTCATATTGGCAGGCTCTCATAAAGATTCTAAAGCTTAAAATCAATTTTTACACTGATTTGGTTTATCTGTTTAAGATTGAAGCCTTAATATGAAAGAAGGTTGAATTTGAACAACACTGAAAATTTTAAATAACTTATTTGTGTGTTAGCTTTTCAATTTAAAGGCATAAAAAAATTAAACTATGCTCGTGTTATAACAAAACAAACACGGATATTTGTTACCAATCAAAAAAAACACAATGAAAAAATTTTTACAATCTTTATTTTTATGTGTGGTGGCTTTAGGTTTTAGCTATAGCGCATCCGCTCAGATGGAGTCAGGATCATATTGTCCGGATTTCACAATTACAGACATAGAAGGAAACGAACATAACCTTTATTCTTATTTAGATCAAGGATATTCTGTAGTAATCGATTTATATGCTGTATGGTGCGGACCATGTTGGAATTATCACCAAGAGCATACTTTAGAAAATTTACACCAGGCATATGGACCAGGTGGAACTGACGAAGTAATAGTATTAGGAATTGAGTCTGATGCATCTACTCCAGCTGCTGATATCGAAATGGCTACTTCTGGAAATGGTGGTTCAATTGGAGATTGGACAGAAGGAATATCTTACCCAATGGCTAATGATGATGCTATCGCTAATCTTTTAAATTTAGCTTATTACCCAACTATTTATACTATCTGTCCAGATAGAATAATTACTGAAACTAGTCAGATTTCAACTGCTGATCATTATGCATTTACTCAAACATGTAGTGCCTCTGCTGAAGGTAATGATGCTGCATTAGTTAGTTTCCCTGGAGCTGCAGAAGTTTCTTGTGGAGAGGTTGAGTTAAATACTTCTATTATGAATTATGGAACTATGCCTTTAACAGCAGCTACTATTACAGCTACTGTTGATGGAAACGAAGTTGGATCTGTTGATTGGACTGGAGATTTAGCTACTTATGATTTCGAAACTGTAGATTTAGGAACTTATGAGACTGTTTCTGATGTTGAGGTAACTTACTTAGTGACAGTTGTTGAAGAAGAGGTTTCTTCTGAAAACAATGAGTCTGTAAAATTAGTAGAAGCAGCGGTATTAGCTTCTAACATAATCAGAATAGAGATTTATACAGATTTATATGCTGGAGAAACTAGCTGGGAGCTTTTAGATGGAAATGGAGCTACTTTAGCTTCTGATTCTTATGAGCTAGGTACTGATGATCAGTTTGGTGCTGGTGGACCAGATGCTAACATGACATATGTTTATGAAGTAGATTTAGGTACATCTGTTGATTGTTATACTTTCAATATGAGTGATTCATTTGGAGATGGAGTACAGTATCCAGGTGATACAGGTCAGACGGTATTTGGATATTCTATTGAAAGACAAAATGAGCCTTTCGTTATAGCTTCTAATGATGGAGATTTTGATGATGATACTGCAAGCGCCTTAAGAACAGATGTTTCTTCTGGAGTTGAAGATTTAGATGCTCAATTCGGATTAACTGTTTATCCTAATCCTTCTAACGGTTTAGCTCAGATTAACTATTCTTTAGTTGAAGCTGGAAGAACTACTTTAGAAGTAATGAATACACTAGGACAAAAAGTTGTTTCTGAAGACTTCGGAGTTCAGACTTCTGGTTCAAACATCTTTAACTTAGATTTATCTGCTGAACAAGCTGGTGTTTATTTTGTAACACTTACTTCAAATGATAACGTGATTACTAAAAAAGTAACTATCACTAAATAAGATATATTAGATTATTAAAGAATCAGCAGTTTGGTATACATTTTGTCTATCATCTGCTGATTCTTTTTATATAACAAATATTAATGCACATGAAAAATCTTGTTTTCGGCCTATTGGCTCTATTCTTACTATCAGCTTCTATGGATGGAGGCTCTAAAATCCCTTCAGTTAATCTAAAGGATGTAAATGGTAACTCTGTAAATACAGCTGAGCTTAGTAACGATGGAAAACCTATTGTAATTAGTTTTTGGGCTACTTGGTGTGCGCCATGCAAAAAGGAATTAAATGCTATTCATGAAGTGTATGAAGATTGGCAAGATGAAACGGGAGTAAAAGTAGTAGCAGTATCTATAGATGATGCTAGAAGCGCCACACGAGTAAAGCCTTATGTAGATGCTCAAGGATGGGATTTCGAAATCCTCATGGACTCTAATGGAGACTTTAAAAGAAGTTTAAATGTAAACAATGTGCCTCAAACGTTTTTAATAGATGGAAATGGAGAAATAGTTTGGACTCACAGCGGATATTCTCCTGGGGATGAAGAAGAACTTTTAGAAGAAATTGAAAAGCTGTAATCCGTAATTAGGCCAAGAATTAAACCAGCTTTGCCTTACCAATCTTTGAAACCAAAAAACCTAATTGATGAAGAAGTATGTTCTTTCTCTAATTATTATCTGTAGCTATTCTTCATTTATAGCACAAACTGACAGCGAAGAGCTTCAGGTCAGCGGAAACTTTCAAGTTTTGGCTCAATCGTACAATGAGGACAGTCTAATCAGAGCAGATGTTCCAGAAGAGTTAATGACTCTGAATTCATTTGCGAATATAATAGCCACCAAGGGAAAGTTTCAGGCTGGTTTGAGATATGAAAGTTATTTACCCTCTCAGTTAGGTTATCCTGAAAATTTCAAGGGCTCTGGTATCGGCTATAGATTTGCCTCATATACAGATGAAGGAATAGCTATTACCGTTGGAAATTTCTACGAGCAGTTTGGAAATGGATTAACTCTAAGAAGTTTTGAAGATAGAAATCTGGGGTTAGAGAATGCGATGGATGGTGTTAAGGTCGTAATTCAGCCAATTAAAGGGTTGACCGTTAAAGGAGTTTACGGAAAAATGAGACTAGGATTTAATGAAGGAATTATTAATTCAGAGGGTTTTATAAGAGGAGTAGATGGAGAATTTTCTTTTAATCAAGCTATAGAAGGTTGGAAGGATAAAAAAACTAAAGTAACACTGGGAAGTAGTTTTGTTAGTAAATTTCAGTTAGACGATCGGAGTGATTATAATTTGCCTCAGAATGTCGGGACTTACGCTGGAAGATTAAATATTATTCGTGGGAATTGGAGAATGATGAGTGAATACTCTGAAAAGATAAATGACCCTTCTGCGGATAACTCATTTATTTTTAACAGAGGAACAGCCATTTTAGCAAATCTCACCTATTCACAAAAAGGATTTGCCATAAGTGGAGATGTGAAATATATAGACAATTATAGTTATAGAGCAGATAGAGCTCTACAAGGAATAGCGCCTTTTATTAATTTTATGCCTGCCCTTACGAAACAACATAGTTACATGTTGGCAAGTCAGTTTTATGCTTATGCTACACAACCTACTGGAGAATTTGCATATATGGGAGAGTTGAGTTACAAGTTTAAAAAAGACACTCCTATCGGAGGGAAATATGGAACTCAAGTAAATTTCAACTATGCTAGAGCTACTGGAATCGAAAAGAATAAGACGTCCTCGGAAGAATTTTTAGAAACTGCTGTTTCATATGAGTCACCACTATTTAGTTCAGATGGTGAGGTGTATTTCAGTGATTTTAACGCTGAGATAAAGAAAAAATGGAGTAAAAAAGTAAAAACAAAATTCACATATTTCAATTTCATTTATAACAACACTATCAATCAAGGAGCGCCATTGTTGAATGGAAAACAGGTGAAAGGGAATGTCTATGCAGACGTTTTCGTATTAGAGGCAAACATTAAAACAAAGAAAAAACAAAATTTAAGAATAGTAGCTCAAGCGTTAAGAACGAATCAGCACCAAGGAGATTGGGCAGCTTTAGTAGTAGAATATACCATTTCTCCTCATTGGAATTTTGCCATTATAGACAACTACAACTTTGGAAATAATGTAATGAAGGTTTCTAGAGATGAAGATGGTGAAATAATACAGGATGAAAGTGGAAATGCTGTTATGGAATCAGCTGAGCCAAAATTACACTACCCATTAGGTTCAATTGCGTATTCTAAAGGTGCTCATAGATTATCCTGTGAATATGGTAAAAGAAGGGCAGGATTGTTTTGTGTAGGCGGTGTTTGTAGAGTAGTTCCAGCATCTAATGGATTAACCTTAACTCTAACTAGTAGTTTTTAAAATTTATAATCATGAAAATTAAATACATCTTATTTTTTTCTTTATTGTCTTTTTTATGGTCATGTGATGAAGTAGAACAGCCTTTTGAAGAAGGAGCAGTAATACAGCCTCCTGAAGGTAGCAGACGAGTGGTAATTTTAGATTTTACGGGACATAATTGCGCAGGGTGCCCTGCTGCAGCCAGGAGTGCCAATTTAACTGCTGAAGATTATCCTAATAACGTCTTTGTGATGTCAATACATCCAGATGTAGATCTGTCTCTTATACACATCTGACGC